>NZ_JBXAST010000064.1:0-18033 GCF_058809645.1 Azospira sp. MPR-E4
GCGGCGGGGCTGGGCGCCGGGCTGGCGGCCACCGCCGCCAGGTCGGCATCCACCGTTGCCAGGTGGTCGTCCAGGTTGGGCAGGGGCGACTGCCCCTGGCTGCCGGGCTGGGGGCTCACCGGCTCCAGGCTCAGTTCGCCGGGCGCCCCGGTGGCGGGGGCCGCGTTGCGCTTGGCCTCCTCCGCCTTCTTCAGGGCATCCATGAGCAGGCTCACGGCCGCGGCTCCATGCCGGAGGGCGCCATCTGCTGCTGGGGCCCCGGGTTGTTGGCGAAGAAGTCCTTGGTCGGCAGGGCGTCCCTCAGGTTGGCGTAGTCGCCGCCGATGCTGGCTTCGCGGATGATGACCGGGCGCAGGAAGATGACCAGTTCGGTCTTCTGCAGGGAGTCGTCCTTGGCCGAGAAGAGGCCGCCGGCCACGGGCAGGCGGGAGAGTCCGGGAACGCTGTCGGCCCGGTTCTGCAGCATCTCTTCCATGAGGCCGCCCATGACGGCGATGTTGCCGTTTTCCACCCGCAGCACCGATTCCATCTCCCGGGTGCGGATCACCGGGACCTTGCTCTCGATGCTGTCGGCCAGGCCGTTGATGCCCTTCTTCAAGGCCGGATTGGGGTCGGGGATTTCATCCACCACCCGGGAGATGCTGGGGCGGATGTTGAGCAGCACCGTGTCGTCGCCGCTGATCTGGGCGGTGACGTTCATGACGAAGCCCACCGGCACCGAGTTGAGGGTGGTGGTGTAGGTGGTGACGGTGTTCACCTGGTTCTGGCTGGTGTCGGCCTTGATGGTGAAATAGACGTGGTTGTCCACCACCTTGATCACTGCCGTCTGGTTGTTGAGGACGCTGATCTTGGGGCTGGACAGCACCTTCACCGTGCCGAAGGTTTCCAGCAGGCGCAGGGCGCTGGTGAAGCCGCCGCCGGAGGTGGAGTTCTTGTAGCCGATCTCGAAATTGCTGCCGCTGGCGATGATGCCGGCCACGGCACCGCCCAGGGTCTGGGTCAAGGTGAAGCCGGCGGCGCCGCCGGTGATGCGGCTCCAGTTGATGCCCTGCTGGTAGTTCTGGTCCAGCCGCACTTCGGCGATGGTGGCCTCGATCAGAACCTGGCGCCGGGCGCTGCCCATCACCTGGTCCACGTATTCCTGGATTTTCTCGTGCTGCCGGGAGGTGGCGCGCACCGTGACGATGCCCGTTTCCGGGTGGGCCATGACCGAGGCGGCCTCCCGGAAGGTGGTGCGCCGCACCACCATGGCACCGCTGTTCTGCAGGGTGGCCGGATTGGCGCTGCCCGCCAGGCTGGTGGCGGGGGCCGAGGTGCGGCTGCCGGCCGCCGGCGGCGTGCCGGTGCCGGTGGTGGTCTGGGTGGCCGCCACTTCGGTGACCGTTTCCGAGGAGCCTTCGGGCATGACCTTGTCGGTTTCCCGCAGGATGTCCTTGATGTTCTGGATCAGGTTGTCCCAGAAATGGTGCTGGGCCTTGTTCTCGATGCGGGTGACGGAACTGTTGCCGCTGCCGGCGGTGCCCGGGACCGTGGTGGTGCCGGTGGTGCTGGCGCCGGCGCCGGCGGTGGCGATCTGGGTGGTGACCGAGACGGTGCCGGCGGTGTCCCGGGTCATGTTCACGTAGTCGATCTTGTAATTGCGCAGGTAGGGCGTGTCCGGCATCACCGCCAGATTGGGGCCGTCCAGTTCGAAGCGCATGTCCACCTGCTTGGCCAGGCGGTTGAGGATCTGGGGCAGGGTCTGGTCGATGGCGTTGAGGGTCACCGTGCCGCTGATGCCCGGGTGGATATCCACGTTGAGCTTGGCGTCCCGGGCCAGGGCGAACAGCAGCTCCTGTACCTTGACGTTGTTCACCACCACCGAATAGGTCTCGGTGCGGGGGGCAATCCGGGGTTTGGGCAAGGCCGCCGTCTGCATCACCGGTGCCGGAATGGCGCCGCTGACCACGGGCGCCGAGTCTGCCTGCAGGTGGGCCTTGCTGGGGTCCTTGGCAACGGGAGAGGCGCAGGCGCCGAGCAGTCCCAAGGATAGTGCTGCCAGCAGGGCGCGCACGGGGAAATGCTTGGGCAACGACGGGAGGCCGTCGGGGCGGGGGCCGTAATGGGCAGGCTTCATGGGGCGGGCCTTATCGGTTGTCTCGTTATGGGGCCGTTCTTATGTAACGCTATGTTTTAACGTTGATTATTTTTGAAGCTTCGATTCACTCTAGCATGTTTTTTTTGGTGGAAATTGGGCTTTCCTCACACTTTTTCGCCTGTTTTCCCTTTTTTTAACGTAGCCGCTGCACCTGCCGCGGGTAAGGGCGGGTGTTGCGGATGGCTTCGGGAAGGGCGGCCAGGGCCGTCACGGCGCTATTGCGGTCCGGAAAATCGCCGTAGGTCACGCCCCAGCGCGGTCCCTCCGCCGCCGTCCGGTAGTAGGCGCGCAGCGTCCCGGGGGGCAGGTCGCGGGCGGCCTGGGCCAGGAAGGCTTCCACTTCCCGGGTGGCGGAACCCCTCACCGCCAGCAGTTGCAGTACATAGTGGCGGTCGTCGGCCTGGGGCAGCCAGGCCTGGTGTGCCGCCAGGGCTTGTCGGGTGAGGCGGCCGGTGTTTGGCGGCAGGTCGGCGGGGAGCGGGGCGGCGGAGGTGGCCGCCGGCGTTTCCGCTGGTGCGGATTCGGCCCCCGGGGTTGCCACTGGCTCCTGGGGCGCCTGCGTTGCCTCGGGGGCTGTGACAGCTTCCGGGGCGGCCGCTGATGGCGTGGTGGCGGGTGTCTGGGCGGTGGGTGCGGCGGCAGCCGCGGGCGGCGCCGCGTCGACGGCGACGCTTTGCCGTCCTGCCCAGTAGGCGCCGAGGGTGAGGGCGAGGCCCAGGGGCAGGGCCAGCAGCATGGGGCGCAGGGGACTTGCCTTGTTGGCGGCCGGCAGGGGGGCGAACTGGGCGTCCTTCACCGCAGCCTGGACCTGGGGCTGGTCCACCAGGTGGGTGTTGGCGGCGAAGGCGGCCAGCATGGCCTTGTCGGCCAGGATGTTGATGCGCCGGGTGAGGCCTTCCGAAGCCGCATCGATGTCCTGCAGGGCCCGCGGGCTGAAGATGTCGGGCCCGTGGTAGCCCGCTGCCCGCAGGCGGAACATCAGGTAGGGGCCGATGTCGGTGCGGTGCAGGGGCTCCAGGCCGAAGTTGTGGGTGATGCGTTCCTTCAGCTGGCGCAGGTCCGGCTGGGCCAGGCGCTCGTCCAGCTCCGGCTGGCCGAAGAGGACGATCTGCAGGAGCTTGTGGCGGGAGGATTCCAGGTTGGAGAGGAGGCGGATTTCCTCCAGGGTTTCCCCCGGCATGGCATGGGCCTCGTCGATCAGCACCACCACCCGGCGTCCGGCGGCATAGCTTTGCAGCAGGCGTTCCTGCAGGGCCTTGAGCAGCAGGGAGGGGCGTCCTTCGGGCAGCTCCAGCAGCAGCTCGGCGGCCAGGGCATGGAGAATCTCGTCCCGGGAATAGGAGGGGTTGGCCAGGTAGACCGTCTCCACCGTGGCCGGCAGCTTTTCCAGCAGCATGCGGCACAGCATGGTCTTGCCGCTGCCCACCTCGCCCGTCACCTTGACGATGCCCTCGTCGTTGCTGATGGCGTAGATCAGGGCTTCCAGGGTGGCGCCCCGGTTGCCGCCGGCAAAGAAGAAGTCGGTGTGCGGGGTGATGCGGAACGGAGCCTCCCGCAGGCCGTAGTGTTCAAGGTACATGGCGGTCCTCGTTTCCTTGGCCCTGGCTGGGCAGGCGCTCCAGGCTGTCCCGGCGGGCGTGCAGGGTGGTGCGGTTGATGCCGAGCAGGCGGGCTGCCTGGCTCAGGTTGCCCTGGGTGATCTGCAGGGCGGCCTCCACATAGGCTTTTTCCCAGCGGGCCAGGTGCTGGTCCAGGTCGAAACCGGCCGGGGCCTGCTGCAGGTGCTCCCGGGCGGCCCGGATGTCGGGTGTCACGGGCTGGTCGTGGCGGGGACCGGTATCGGGCTGGGGCAGGTCCAGTTCGCCGGCCAGCTGTTCAGCCGTCACCGTTTGGCCCGGGTATTTGGCGGTGAGGCGGATGACGATGTTGCGCAGCTCCCGCACATTGCCGGGGAAGGCATAGCCATCCCACAGGGCCCGGGCCGGCTCGTCCAGCCGGAAGGGCGGGAGGTGGCTCTGCTGGGCATAGCGCTGGCGGAAGTGCTCCAGGAGTTCCTGCCGGTCCCGGCCCATTTCCCGCAGGGGCGGGACCAGGATGCTGAATACGGAGAGGCGGTGGTAGAGGTCGGCCCGGAAGCGTCCCTCGCGCACCTCCCTTTTCAGGTCCCGGTTGGTGGCGGCGACGATGCGGGCGTTGCTGCGGCGGCTCTGGGTTTCGCCGACCCGCTGGAACTCGCCGTTTTCCAGGACCCGCAGCAGCTTGGGCTGCAGCTCCAGGGGCAGTTCGCCGATTTCGTCGAGAAACAGGGTGCCGTCCGCCGCGTCCTCGAAATAGCCGCTGCGGGCGCCGGCGGCTCCGGTGAAGGCACCCTTGGCGTGGCCGAACAGGGTGGGCTCGAGCAGGGTGGGGGAGATGGCGGCACAGTTGAGGGCCAGGTAGGGCTTGTCGCGGCGGCCGGTGGCCAGGTGCAGCTGGTGGGCGACGATTTCCTTGCCGCTGCCCGATTCGCCTTCGATCAGCACCGGAAACGGGGAGTCGGCGTAGTGGTGGATCTGGGCCCGCAGCTTCTCCATGGGTTCGCTGTGGCCCAGGAGGGGCGAATCGGCCGGGGCCGCCTCGCGGAAGGTGAGGCTGTTCAGCAGGGCCTGGCGCAGGAGGGCGGGGTCGGCCGGTTTGGCGATGAAGTCCACCGCCCCCAGGGTGCGGGCGTGGCGGCCGTGGGCTTCCCCGTCCTGGCCGGAAAGCACCAGGATGCGCATGGCCGGCGACTGGGCCAGCAGTTCGCCGATGAGGGCAAAGCCTTCGTCCGGCTGGTGGGGCAGGGGCGGCAGTCCCAGGTCCACCAGGGCCAGATCGGGTGGCTGGCGCAGTTGGCGCAGCAGGCTGGCACAGTGGCTGCGGGAGGGGCTGGTGAGGACTTCGAACGAGGACGCCAGGGAATAGGCTAGCGTGTCGCTGATCAGGGGGTCGTCGTCCACGATCAGCAGCAGGGGGCGTGACGATGCCGCGGGGAAGGCGCTTTTATCGGGCATTTTCGTTCGCTCGAAATTGGTGGCAGCAAGGGGGCTTGCAGCGCTTTATGTGGCCAAAATACGCCACTTCCCCGGGAGTTTCGCTGGAATTTTTCACGGAGCCCCAGGGCCTATCTGCTAAAATCGCCCCCTTTGGTTTTTTCAGCAAGGATTTTCCGTGCCGACCGAGAGTCTGGTCGAAATACGCGGCCTCAACTTCGCCTACGATACCGATTCCGGCCCCCGCAAGGTGCTGGAAGGTATCGACATGAGCTTCCACAAGGGCAAGGTGGTGGCCATCATGGGCGGCAGCGGCTGCGGCAAAACCACCCTGTTGCGCCTGATCGGCGGCCAGCTGCGTCCCAGTGCGGGCGAGGTCAAGGTGGCCGGCCATGCGGTGCACCGCATGAATACCCGGGAACTCTATGCCCTGCGCCGCCGCATGGGCATGCTGTTCCAGTTCGGCGCCCTGTTCACCGACATGTCCGTGTTCGACAACGTGGCTTTCCAGATGCGGGAACATACCGATCTGCCGGAAGAGCTGATCCGCGACATGGTGCTGCTGAAACTGCAGGCCGTCGGCCTGCGCGGCGCCGCCGGGCTGATGCCGAACGAGCTTTCCGGCGGCATGGCCCGCCGGGTGGCCCTGGCCCGGGCGGTGGCCCTGGACCCCATGCTGATCATGTACGACGAGCCCTTCACCGGCCTCGATCCCATTTCCCTGGGCGTCATCGGCCAGCTGATCCGCAAGCTCAACGATGCCCTGGGTGCGACCTCCATCATGGTCACCCACGATATCCAGGAGTCCCTGCAGATCGTCGACTACATCTATTTCATGTCTGCCGGACGGGTCGTGGCCCAGGGCACGCCGGACGAGATCCGGGCCTCCCGGGACCCCTTCGTGCATCAGTTCGTTCATGCCGAGGCCGACGGCCCGGTGCCTTTCCATTACCCGGCGGTGTCCGTGGCCGATTCCCTGCTGGGAGGTGTGCGTGGCTGATTTGTTGCGTCGGCTGGGCGCCAGCCTGGTGGATCGTATCTGGCAGCTGGGTTTTGCCAGCCGCTTCTTCTGGGCCGTCCTGCGTTATTCCGGCCAGTGCCTGACCCGGCCCAACCTGACGGTCCGGGAAGTCTATTTCAGTGGCGTGCTGTCCCTGCTCATCATCACCGTTTCCGGCCTCTTCGTCGGCATGGTGCTGGGGCTGCAGGGCTATGAAACCCTGCAGCGCTTCGGTTCCTCCGAAGCCCTGGGCATCCTGGTGGCCCTGTCCCTGGTGCGGGAGCTGGGTCCCGTGGTGGCGGCCCTGCTGTTCGCCTCCCGGGCCGGTTCCTCCATCACGGCGGAAATCGGCCTGATGAAGGCCACCGAGCAGTTGAAGGCCATGGACATGATGGCCGTCAATCCCCTGGCCCGGGTGGTGGCGCCCCGTTTCTGGGGTGGTGTCATTTCCATGCCCTTCCTGGCGGCCCTGTTCTCGGCCATGGGGGTGTTCGGCGGCTGGCTGGTCGGCGTGGTGCTGATCGGCGTCGATGACGGCGCTTTCTGGTCCCAGATGCAGGCTTCCGTCGATTTCCGCGAAGACATCCTCAACGGCGTCATCAAGAGCGTGGTGTTCGGTGCCGCCGTGTCGTGGATTTCCGTATTTGAAGGCTATGACTCGGCGCCGACCGCCGAGGGGGTTTCTCGCGCGATTACGCGCACTGTGGTGACGTCGGCCCTGGTTATCCTGGCGCTGGATGTTGTTCTCACCTCGTTTATGTTCCGGGGGGCTTGATGAATCGTAAGGTGCTCGACCTGTGGGTCGGTGTTTTTGTCGCTATTGGTTTCCTGTCACTGTTGTTTTTGGCACTAAAAGTGGGGAATCTGTCCGGTTCCAACTTTGCCGAGACCTACGTCCTGCAGGCCAAGTTTGATAATATCGGGGGCCTGAAGGTCCGCGGTCCGGTGAAAAGTGCCGGTGTGGTGGTGGGTCGGGTGTCGGAAATCCATTTCGATCCCCAGACCTACGAAGCCGTGGTGACCATGACGGTGGATACCCGTTTCAAGTTTCCGAAGGATACTTTTGCTTCGATCCTGACTTCCGGCCTGCTTGGTGAGCAGTACATCGGGCTGGATGTGGGCGGGGACGAGAAAATGCTCTCCCCCGGCGACTCCATCTCCAAGACCCAGTCGGCGGTGGTGCTGGAGAAACTGATCAGCCAGTTCCTGTTTAACAAGGCATCCGAAGGACAGGACAAGAAGTAAGCCGGTTTTGCCATGGCTTCATTCCTCTGGCATGCTTGGCGCGACGCACAAATAACTAACTATCGATATTTCGAGGGACAAAAGTGGATAAGAAGGTAGCCAAGCGTTTCGGTATGTTCGCGCTAGCCACGGCTTTGCTGGCCGGACTCTCCGGCTGTGCCAGCACCGCCAACAACCCCAAGGATCCCCTGGAAGGTTTCAACCGGGCCATGTTCTCCTTCAATGACGGCCTGGACAAGGCCATCATCAAGCCGGTGGCCCAGGGTTACGACTACGTCCTGCCCCAGCCGGTGCAGACCGGGGTCGGCAATTTCTTCGGCAACATCGCCGACGTCTTCATCGCCGTGAACAACCTGCTGCAGGGCAAGCCCGCCGACGCCGCCTCCGATGCCGGTCGCTTCCTGCTGAATACTACGGTCGGCATTCTTGGCGTGTTCGATGTGGCCACGCCCGCCGGTCTGGAAAAGCACGACGAGGACTTCGGTCAGACCTTCGGCCGCTGGGGTGTGGGCGAAGGCGCCTACGTGGTGTGGCCGTTCATCGGCTCCCGCACCGTGCGTGATACCGCCGGTTACGTGGTGGATGTGGCTGTTGATCCGGTGTGGAACGTGGATCACGTGCCGACCCGCAACAGCCTGGCCGTGCTGCGCCTGGTGGATACCCGCGCTTCCCTGCTGCCGGCGGAGAAGGTCATCGACGATGCCGCCCTGGACAAGTACTCCTATATGCGCGATGCCTATCTGCAGCGCCGCAAGAGCCTGGTTTACGACGGCAACCCGCCCCGGGAAAAGCTTGAGGACTGAGTCTTCCCCCTCCTGACCATACCCCGCCGCCAGGCGGGGTATGTCTTTGTGCTCCCCCCTAAGTTAAAATCCGCTTCCCAATTAGAGAGATTGCGCCATGAAAGCCATTCGTGTCCTTTTCACCATTCTCAGCTTCGGTCTCCTGTCGGCTCCCGTTTTCGCCGATGACATGGCCCCCGATGTGCTGGTCAAGAAAGTGACCGATGAGGTGCTGGCCGTGGTCCGCGCCGACAAGGACCTGCAGAACGGCAACACCAAGAAGGCCATCGACCTGGTGGAAACCAAGGTGCTGCCTCACTTCAACTTCACCCGCATGACCGCCCTGGCCCTGGGCCGCGAGTGGTCCAAGACCAGCGCCGAGCAGAAGACCCGGCTGACCAATGAATTCCGCATCCTGCTGGTGCGTACCTATTCCAACGCCCTGACCGCCTACAAGGATCAGACCGTCGAGTACAAGCCCTTCAAGATGCAGGCCGGCGAAACCGACGTGACCGTGCGCACCCTGGTGCACCAGACCAACGGCAAGCATATCGGCCTGGACTACGCCCTGGACAAGCAGGCCGACGGCTGGAAGGTCTATGACGTAGTGGTGGCCGGCGTTTCCCTGGTGACCAACTACCGTGAATCCTTCACCCAGGAAATCCGCGCCAATGGCGTCGATGGCCTGATCAGCACCCTGGCTGCCAAGAATAAGGGCCTGGAAGCCGCTGCCGCCGGTAAGAAGTGATGATCTCCATTGAAGGTTCCACCCTGAGGGTGACTGCCCCCATGGTGATTGCCAATGCACGGGAACTCCTGGCCCAGGGCCAGGATGCCCTGGCCGCCACGCCCGGGCTAACCCGGGTCGATCTGTCCGCCGTGACCGAGGCCGATTCCTCGGCTCTGACCCTGCTCTTCGCCTGGCTGCGCCGTGCCCAGACCCAGGGCCGTCAGCTGGATATCGTTGCGCCTCCCGCCGGCCTGTTGAGCCTGGCGGAGCTGTACGGTATTTCCGACCTCCTGCCCCTGGCCTGAGCCTGTCGCCCGGAATCCCATGGGCACTGCTGTCCACTTCGATCGTGTCGCCAAGCGCTTCGGCTCCCTGCAGGCCCTGGCCGGAGTCTCCCTGGAAATCGCCGAGGGCGAGTTCTTCGGCCTTCTGGGGCCCAACGGCGCCGGCAAGACCACGCTGATTTCCTGCCTTGCCGGCCTGGCCCGGCCCGATGCCGGCAGCGTCCGGGTGCTTGGCCGCGACGTGGTGGCCGACTATCGGGAGGCCCGGCGCCTGCTGGGCGTGGTGCCCCAGGAGCTGGTCTTCGACCCCTTCTTTTCCGTGCGCGAAACCCTGCGCATCCAGTCCGGCTATTTCGGCATCCGCAACAACGATGCCTGGATCGACGAGATTCTGGAAAACCTGGACCTCACCGCCAAGGCCAATACCAACATGCGCCGTCTCTCCGGCGGCATGAAGCGGCGCGTGCTGGTGGCCCAGGCCCTGGTGCACAGGCCGCCGGTGATCGTCCTCGACGAGCCCACCGCCGGCGTCGATGTGGAACTGCGCCAGGGGCTGTGGGAGTTCATCCGCCGCCTCAACGGCGAGGGCCACACCATCATTCTCACCACCCATTACCTGGAAGAGGCGGAAACCCTGTGCGGGCGCATCGGCATGCTCAAGCAGGGGCAACTGGTGGCCCTGGATGAGACGGCCAGCCTGTTGCGCCAGTTTTCCGGCCACACCCTGACCCTGCGCCTGGGCCAGGGCGATCTGCCCGCGGCCCTGGCGCCGCGCCTGCTGTCCCGGGAGGGGGCCGTCTGCCGCCTGCGGCTGGCGGGCTTTGCCGAACTGGAACAGGTGCTGGCCGACCTGCGCCAGGCAGGTTGCGGCGTCGCCGACCTGAAGCTGGACGAGCCGGACCTCGAAGAAGTCTTCGTTCGCCTGATGCGCGGCGAAGTCAGCCGGGAGGCGGTGCAGCCATGATGTTGGGCTTTCGCACCCTGTTCTACAAGGAAGTGCTGCGTTTCTGGAAGGTCGGTTTCCAGACCGTGGCGGCACCGGTGCTGACGGCCCTGTTGTACCTGCTCATCTTCGCCCACGTGCTGGATGAAAACACCCGTATCCACGGCGTCACCTACACCGCTTTCCTTGTGCCCGGGCTGGTGATGATGTCGGTGCTGCAGAACGCCTTCGCCAATTCCTCCTCGTCCCTGATCCAATCCAAGGTCACCGGCAGCGTGGTGTTCGTGCTGCTGCCGCCCATCGCCTACGGCGAGTTTTTCCTCGCCTACGTCCTGGCGGCCCTGGCCAGGGGCGTGGTGGTGGGGCTGGGGGTGCTGCTGATGACGCTGGCCTTCGCCCCCCTGCAACTGGCCCATCCCCTGTGGGCCCTGGCCTTTGCCGTGCTCGGCGGCGCCATGCTGGGGGCCCTGGGCATGATCGCCGGCATCTGGGCCGACAAGTTCGACCAGCTGGCGGCCTTCCAGAACTTCCTGATCATGCCGCTGACCATGCTCTCCGGCGTCTTCTACTCCATTTACAGCCTGCCGCCCTTCTGGCAGCAGGTGTCCCATTTCAACCCCGTGTTCTATATGATCGACGGTTTCCGCTACGGCTTTTTCGGTGTTTCCGACGCCGCTCCGCTACAAAGCCTGCTGGTGGTGTCCGTCTGCTTTGCCGCGCTCACCGCGCTGACCCTGGCCCTGCTCAAGCGGGGCTACAAATTGAGAGCCTGACCCATGGTAAGACCCGAAGACATCCAAACCTACATCCAGGAGGGATTGCCCTGCGACCATATCCGGATCGACGGGGACGGCCATCACTTTGAAGCGGTGATCGTCAGTGCCGAGTTCGCCGGCAAGAACCGGGTGCAGCGCCAGCAACGGGTTTACCTGACCATCAAGGACCGTCTGGACAGCGGCGAAATCCACGCCCTCTCCTTCAAGACCTTCACCCCGGAAGAATGGGAGGCCCAGCGTGGATAAGCTCCTCATCCAGGGCGGCACGCCCCTGCGCGGCGAAGTGGCCATTTCCGGCGCCAAGAATGCGGCCCTGCCCATCCTCTGCGCCTCCCTGCTGTCGGCCGAGCCCCTGCGCCTGTCCAGTCTGCCCCACCTCAACGATGTCTCCACCATGCTCGGCCTGCTCGGCCAGATGGGCCTGGAAGTGACCCTGGACGGCGCCGACGGCGTGGTCCTGGACGCCAAGGGCCTCAACAACCCGGTGGCTCCCTACGACCTGGTCAAGACCATGCGCGCCTCCGTGCTGGTGCTGGGCCCCCTGGTGGCCCGCTGCGGCGAGGCCAAGGTGTCCCTGCCCGGCGGCTGTGCCATCGGTGCCCGGCCGGTGGACCAGCACATCAAGGGTCTGCAGGCCATGGGGGCCGAGGTCAAGGTGGAGCACGGCTACATCCATGCCAAGGCCAGCCGCCTCAAGGGCGCCCGCATCTGCACCGACATGGTTACCGTCACCGGCACCGAGAACCTGATGATGGCCGCTGTGCTGGCCGAGGGCGAAACCGTGATCGAGAACGCCGCCCGGGAACCGGAAGTGGTGGATCTGGCCAACTGCCTCATCTCCATGGGTGCCCGCATCTCCGGTGCCGGCAGCGACGTCATCCGCATCCAGGGCGTGGACAAGCTCCACGGTGCCACCCACCGCATCATGCCGGACCGCATCGAGACCGGCACCTACCTCTGTGCCGCCGCCGCCACCGGCGGCGAGGTGCGCCTGACTCGCACTTCCTCCGCCTATCTGGATGCGGTCATCGACAAGCTCATGGACGCCGGCTGCGACATCCAGACCGAGCGCGACGCCATCAGCCTCAAGGCCCCGGCCCGCCTCAAGGCCGTCAGCATCCGCACCGCCCCCTATCCCGCCTTCCCCACGGACATGCAGGCCCAGTTCATGGCCCTCAACACCGTGGCCGACGGCGCCGCCACCATCCGCGAGACCATTTTCGAGAACCGCTTCATGCATGCGGTGGAACTGGCCCGCCTGGGCGCCGCCATCGACATCAACGGCAACACCGCGGTGGTCAAGGGCGTGCCCCAGTTGGAAGGGGCCACGGTGATGGCCACCGACCTGCGGGCCTCCGCCTCCCTGGTCATCGCCGCCCTGGTGGCCAAGGGCGAGACCCTGATCGAGCGCATCTACCACCTGGACCGGGGCTACGAGCGCATCGAGGAGAAGCTTTCCAAGCTGGGGGCCAGCGTGCGCCGGGTGCGCTGAACCGCCGTTCCCCGACAAAAAAGCCCCGTTGTCGTGCATGCGACAACGGGGCTTTTTTTAACTGCATGAAAAACAAGGGATTTCGTCCAGGCATCAAGATTGCTGGATGGGGCTGTCCTCAATGGAGAAAGCCCATGCCCAACTACCTCAATATCGGCGACGTCATCTTCGCCCGGGAAACCATCCAGAACGACGGCGGCGTGCCCGAGCAGCCGGAAGATGCGGTCTTCGCCCGGCCGGGAAGCCGCGGCGTGGTGGTGCAGATCGGTGCCGCCGCGGCCGACATGCGCCAGGAAATCATCCTGGTGCGCTTCGAAGGCACCGACGGGGTGCTCGGTCCGCCCGTCGGTTGCCTGCCCGAGGAACTGACCCAGGACGAGGCCGAAGCCGCGGCCCTGGTCTGAGCCTGCCGAGGGTGGGGCGCGGCCCTAGCCCTTGTCGTCCGGTTCGAAGAAGACCCAGCGCACGTCCGGGAAGGATGCCTTGAGGGCGTCCTGCACCGCATTGATCTGGTCGATGAGGCCGCTGGCACTCTGCTGTTCGGCCATGCGGGCCTTCACCGCGACGAAGAGGTAGCTGCCCATCTGGAAGGAAATCAGGTTGTAGAGGGTTTCCACCTCCGGGCGCTGCCGCAGCCACTGCTCCATGGCCGCATGGGCGGCGGGCTCGGCGCTCTGGCCGATGAGCAGGGCCTTCACCTCCAGGCCGACGCCGATGGCCACCACCACCAGCAGGGCGCCGACGGCGATGCTGCCCCAGGCGTCGAAAGCCGGATTGCCGGTGGCGAGGGAAAGCAGGATGGCGCCCAGGGCCAGGGTCAGACCGGCCAGGGCGGCGATGTCCTCGCCCATGACCACGATCAGCTCCGACTCCCGGCTGTCGCGGAAATAGCGCCATAGCGGCATGTCGCCCGCCTTCTCGCGGATTTCGTGGATGCAGCCGCGCAGGGACCAGGCTTCCAGCAGCACGCCGACGCCCAGGACGATGATGGCGACCCAGGGATTTGCCAGGGGCTCCGGGTGGGACAGCTTGTGCACGCCCTCGTAGATGGAAAAGGCGCCGCCCAGGGAGAAGAGCATGATGGCCACCATGAAGGACCAGAAGTAGGTGGCTTTGCCGAAGCCCAAAGGGTGGTCCGGTGTCGGCTGCCGCCTGGCCTGCCTGATGCCCAGCAGCAACAGCAGCTGGTTGGCGCAGTCGGCGGCGGAGTGCACGGCTTCGGCCAGCATGGCGGAGGAGCCGGTGTAGGCGGCTGCCACGGCCTTGGAGGCGGCGATGCCGGCGTTGGCGGAAAGGGCGTAGATGATGGCGCTCATGGGCTGTCCGGAGGCGGGGGAAGGTCATGCTTTTACCATAAGCCCGGCCGCGGCCCAAGAAGCATGGTCCAAGGCGGGGCGGCGATACGGTAAAATGTCTTCTTTTGCCCCGGGAAAACGCCGTGAACGGCATTACCATCGCCCTCTCCAAGGGCCGCATCTTCGAAGAAACCCTGCCCCTGCTGGCGGCGGCCGGCATCGTGCCCGCCGAAAATCCCGAAACCTCCCGCAAGCTGATCATCGCCACCAACCGGCCCGACGTGCGGGTGGTGATCGTCCGCGCCACCGATGCGCCGACCTATGTCCAGCATGGCGCCGCCGACCTCGGCGTGGTCGGCAAGGACGTGCTGATCGAGCACGGCGGTGCCGGCCTGTACCAGCCCCTGGACCTGAAGATCGCCAAGTGCCGCATGAGCGTGGCCGTGCCCGCCGGCTTCGACTACGAGCATGCCGTACGCCAGGGCGCCCGTTTGAAGATCGCCACCAAGTACACCAAAATCGCCCGGGAGCATTTTGCCGCCAAGGGCGTGCACGTGGACCTCATCAAGCTATACGGCTCCATGGAACTGGCGCCCCTGGCCGGTCTGTCGGACGCCATCGTGGACCTGGTGTCCACCGGCGGCACCCTGAAGGCCAACAACCTGGTGGAGGTGGAACACATCATGGACATCTCCTCCCGTCTCATCGTCAACCAGGCTTCCCTGAAACTTAAGCGGGAAACTCTCGGTCCCATCCTGGACGCCTTTACCCAGGCCGTGGAGAAGAATGCATGAGCAGCGTGAACATCAAGCGCCTGAGCAGCGCCGACGCCGATTTCCAGCAGCGCCTCGATGAACTGCTGGCCTTCGAGGGCGCCCAGGACGAGAACATCGAAAAGACCGTGGTCGGCATCCTGGCCGACGTCAAGGCCCGGGGCGACGCCGCGGTGGTGGAATACACAAACCGCTTCGACCGTCTCTCCGTTGCCGGCATGGCCGCCCTGGAGCTGCCCAAGGCCGAGCTGCAGGCCGCCCTGGACGGCCTTCCCGCCGAGCGCCGGGCCGCCCTGGAAGCGGCTGCCCAGCGCATCCGCACCTACCACGAGCGCCAGCTGGGTGCCGGCTTCACCTACACCGAAGCCGACGGCACCATGCTCGGCCAGATGGTGACGCCCCTGGACCGGGTGGGCCTTTACGTGCCCGGCGGCAAGGCCGCCTATCCCTCCTCGGTGCTGATGAACGCCCTGCCGGCCAAGGTGGCGGGGGTCAAGGAACTGATCATGGTGGTGCCCACCCCCGGCGGCGAACACAACGCCCTGGTGCTGGCCGCCGCCTGTCTGGCCGGCGTGGATCGCGTCTTCACCATCGGCGGCGCCCAGGCCGTGGCCGCCCTGGCCTACGGCACCGAAACCGTGCCCCAGGTGGACAAGATCGTCGGCCCGGGCAATGCCTACGTGGCCTGCGCCAAGCGCCGGGTCTTCGGCATCGTCGGTATCGACATGGTGGCCGGCCCCTCGGAAATCCTGGTGCTGGCCGACGGTTCCACGGACCCGGACTGGGTGGCCATGGACCTCTTCTCCCAGGCCGAACACGACGAGCTGGCCCAGTCCATCCTGATCTGCCCCGACGCCGCCTACATCGAGAAGGTGCAGGCCAGCATCGACAAGCTGCTGCCCACCATGCCGCGCCGCGACGTGATCCGCACCTCCCTGGAAAACCGGGGCGCCCTGATCCTGGTGCAGGATCTGGAAGAAGCCGTGGCCATGGCCAACCGGGTGGCCCCGGAGCACCTGGAACTGTCCCTGGCCGAGCCCGATGCCTGGGTGGAGAAGATTCACCACGCCGGCGCCATCTTCATCGGCCCCTACACCTCCGAGTCCCTGGGCGACTACTGCGCCGGCCCCAACCACGTGCTGCCCACCTCCGGCAGCGCCCGCTTTTCCTCGCCCCTGGGGGTCTATGACTTCCAGAAGCGCACCAGCCTGATCCGGGTGTCGAAGGACGGGGCCCAGACCCTGGGCCGCATCGCCGCCACCCTGGCGGACGGGGAGGGCCTGCCGGCCCACGCCCAGTCGGCCCGCTACCGCCTCGATGCCTGAGGCCGGCGCACAGGACCAGCCCGGGGGCGGGGGAGGCGACTCTCCCGCCCCTGTCACGTGCAGGCAGCTGTTTCTCGGCTTTTCCTCCGTCGGCATTTCCGGTTTCGGCGGCGTCCTGCCCTTTGCCCGGCGCATGCTGGTGGAGGAGCGGCGCTGGCTGACGGCGGAGGAATTCAATTCCCTCCTGGGCCTGTGCCAGTTCCTGCCCGGGCCCAATGTGGCCAACCTCTCCATCGCCGTGGGTTCCCGCTACCAGGGCATCCGCGGCGCCATTGCCGCGGTGAGTGGCCTCTTCGGCGGCCCCCTGCTGATCGTGCTGCTGCTGGGCCTGCTCTATGACCGCTACGGCCAGCTGCCCCAGGTTCAGGGCCTGTTGCGGGGCGTGGCGGCGGTGGGCTGCGGTCTGCTCTTCGGCACCGCCCTGCGCATGGGCCTGGCCTTGCAGGTGAAGCGCCTGTTCCTGCCTTTCACCCTGGCGGTGTTCGTCGCCGTGGCCCTGCTGCGCTGGCCCATGCCCATCGTCATGGTGGCCTTGCTGGCGCTTGCCGCCGGCGTCGCCTACGCCCACCTGAAACGCAAGGGGGCGCCGTGAGCCTGCTGGCCGACCTCTTCTTCCAGTTCGCCCTGCTCTTCTGCGTCGCCTTCGGCGGCGCTTCGGCCCTGCTGCCGGAAATGCATCGGGTGGTGGTGCTGGAAAAGCACTGGCTGGACGATGCCACCTTCACCCATCTCTACGCCATCGCCCAGGCCGCCCCCGGCCCCAACGGCCTGGTGGTGAGCCTGATCGGCTGGGAGGTGGCGGGCGTGCCCGGCGCCCTGGCCGCTTCCCTGGGCATGGTGCTGCCCACCGGCATCATGATCTACCTGCTGATGCAGCACTGGCACCGCTTCGCCGGTGCCCGCTGGCAGCAGTCGGTGCAGCTGGGAGTGGCACCCCTGGCGGTGGGCCTGGTTTTCGCCGCCGCCTTCCTCATCGGCCAGGCGGCCGGCCTCGGCTGGGGCGGGGTGCTGCTGGCCGGCCTGACGGCCGCCGCCCTGCTCAAGACCAAGTGGCACCCCCTGTGGCTGATCGGCCTGGGCGGTGTGGCGGGCTTGCTGGGCTGGGTGTGAGGCGGTCCGGGAGCGGTGGCTGGAGAGGTAATATCTGCGCGCCTTCCGGCCATGCCGTGGTGGAGAGTGGCGTCCCTGCTGCCTCGTAGGGCAGGGGGAAAACAAAAGGCCCGTCCAGCTGGACGGGCCTTTGTCTTGGGGGCGCCGGCAACTTAGCCGAGGATTTCCTTGAGGGCTGCCACCAGGGCGCCGCACTGCTCGTCGGTGCCGATGGTGATGCGCAGGAACTGGTCGATGCGCGGGGCCTTGAAGTGGCGCACGATGATGCTGCGCTGGCGCAGGGCCTGGGCCAGCTCGGCGCCGTCCCGGCCCGGGTGGCGGGCGAAGACGAAGTTGGCGGCAGAGGGCAGGACCTGGAAGCCGAGCAGGGTGAGGTCGCTCACCAGCTGTTCCCGGCTGGCGATCACCGCATTGCGGGTGCGGTCGAACCAGGCCCGGTCCTCCAGGGCGGCCACGGCGCCGGCGATGGCGATGCGGTCCAGGGGGTAGGAGTTGAAGCTGTTCTTGACCCGTTCCAGGGCCTCGATCAGGTCCGGGTGGCCCACCGCGTAGCCCACCCGCAGGCCCGCCAGGGAGCGGGACTTGGACAGGGTGTGCACCACCAGCAGGTTGGGGAAGCGGTTCACCAGGGCAATCGCCGTCGGGATTGTGTCCTGGCCGCCGAAGTCCACGTAGGCCTCATCGACCACCACCACCGATTCTGTGTTGGCCGTCAGCAGGGCCTCGATCTCTCCCAGGGGCAGCAGGCGGCCGGTGGGAGCGTTGGGATTGGGGAAGATGATGCCGCCGTTGGCGCGGCGGTAGGCGGAAAGGTCGATGCCGTAATCCCCGTCCAGGGCCACGGTTTCGGCGCTAATGCCGTAGAGGCCGGCATAGACCGGGTAGAAGCTGTAGCTGATGTCCGGGTAGAGCAGGGGGGCGTCATGTTGCAGCAGGGCCATGAAAACGTGGGCCAGCACCTCGTCGGAGCCGTTGCCGACGAAGACCTGCCTGGCGCTGATGCCGAATTCGCCGTAGAAGGCGGCCACCGCCTCCTTCAGCCGGTCGGCGCTGGGGTCCGGGTAGAGGCGCAGGCTGGCGCCGTCATGGCCGATCTCCGCCTGCATGGCGGCCACGGCCTTGGGGGAGGG
>NZ_JBXAST010000065.1:0-17929 GCF_058809645.1 Azospira sp. MPR-E4
CCTCCGCCGCCCCCACCCCGCCCCGCGCCACCGTCGCCATCGACGACGCCGAACTGCAGCAGCTGGACGCCTTCTGGCGCGCCGCCAACTATCTGGCCGGGGCCATGATCTACCTGCAGGACAACCCCCTGCTGCGCCAGCCCCTGGCACCGGAGCACATCAAGCAGCGACCCCTCGGCCACTGGGGCGCCAGCCCCGGCCTGGCCTTCGCCTACGCCCACCTGACCCGGCTGATCCGCCACCACGACCTGGACGCCATCTTCCTCGCCGGCCCGGGCCACGGCGCCCCCGGCATCCTGGGCCCAGCCTGGCTCGAAGGCAGCCTGGGCGACCGCCAGCCGCAACGGGGCTGGGGCCTGGCCGGCCTGACCCGCTTCTGCCGCGACTTCTCCTTCCCTGGCGGCCTGGGCAGCCACTGCACGCCGGAAGTGCCGGGCTCCATCCACGAAGGGGGCGAGCTGGGCTACAGCCTCTCCCACGCCTTCGGCGCCGCCTTCGACAACCCGGAGCTGCTGGTGACGGTGATGGTGGGCGACGGCGAGGCCGAGACCGGCCCCCTGGCCACCGCCTGGCACTCCAACAAATTCCTCAACCCGGCCCGGGACGGGGCGGTGCTGCCCATCCTGCACCTCAACGGCTACAAGATCGCCAACCCCACCATCCTGGCCCGCATCCCCCGGGAGGAACTGCTGGCCCTGTTCACCGGCTACGGCTGGGCCCCGAAGATCGTCGAAGGCCATGAGCCGGCGGCCATGCACCGAGCCATGGCGGCGGCCATGGACGAATGCCTGGCGGAGATCCAGGCCATTCAGCAGGCGGCCCGCAGCGGCAAGGGGCCGGTACAACGACCCCGCTGGCCCATGATCGTGCTCGTCTCGCCCAAGGGCTGGAGCGGGCCCAGGCAGGCCGACGGCCATCAGGTGGAAGGCACCTGGCGGGCCCACCAGGTGCCCCTGGCCGATCCGCGTAACAACGAAGAAAACCGCCGCCTGCTGCAGGAATGGCTGCTGTCCTACCGGCCGCAGGAACTGTTCACCGAGGACGGCGAACCGGCGCCCCAGCTGCAGGACTTCGCCCCCCGGGGCCGCCGTCGCCTGGGGGCCAATCCCCACGCCAACGGCGGCCTGCTGCGCCTGCCCCTGGACCGGCCCGACTGGCGCCAACAGGCGGTCACCTTCGCCGCCCCGGGCAGCCGCCGCCACAGCAACACCGATCCCCTGGGCCGCCACCTGGGGCAGATCATGCAAAAGAACCCCAGCAATTTCCGCCTCTTCGGCCCGGACGAAACCGCCTCCAACAAGCTGGGCGCCGTCTTCGAAGTCACCGGCAAGGCCTGGCTGGGGGAATACCGCCCCGAGGACGCGGACGGCGGCCATCTCGCTGCCGACGGCCGGGTCATGGAAATGCTCTCGGAACACACCCTGGAAGGCTGGCTCGAAGGCTATCTGCTGACCGGCCGCTACGGTCTCCTGTCCACCTACGAAGCCTTCGCCCACGTCATCGACTCCATGTTCAACCAGCACGCCAAGTGGCTGGAGATGTGCCGGGACGTGCCCTGGCGGGCGCCGGTGGGGGCCCTCAACCTGCTCATCACCTCCACCGTGTGGCGCCAGGACCACAACGGCTTCACCCACCAGGACCCGGGCTTCCTCGACCTGGTGGTGAACAAGAGCCCGGCGGTGACCCGCATCTACCTGCCGCCGGACGCCAACTGCCTGCTGGCAGTGGCCGACCGTTGCCTGGGGGAAACGGACGTCATCAACGTCATCGTCGCCGACAAGCAGGCCCACCTGCAGTACCTGGACGCGGAAGCTGCCGCCCTGCACTGCGCCCGGGGCATCGGCCTGTGGGACTGGGCCAGCAGCGATGACGAGGCGGGCACCGAACCGGAAGTGGTGCTGGCCAGCTGCGGCGACGTGGCCACCCAGGAAGCCCTGGCGGCGGCAGAACTGCTCTACCGCCACTTCCCCGATCTCAAGCTGCGCTTCGTGAACGTGGTGGACCTGTTCACCCTGACGCCGCCGGAGGAGCACCCCCACGGCATCAGCGACCGGGACTGGACCGGCCTGTTCACCGCCGACAAGCCCATCGTCTTCAACTTCCACGGCTACCCCTGGCTGATCCACCGCCTCGCCTACCGCCGCCCCAACCACGCCAATCTGCATGTGCGCGGCTACAAGGAACGGGGCAGCATCTGCACCCCTTTGGAACTGGCCATGGACAACCAGATCGACCGCTACTCCCTGGCCATCGACGTCATCGACCGGGTGCCGCGCCTGGCCGTGGCCGGCGCCCACGTCAAGCAGGCCCTGGAGCAGAAGCAGCAGCAATGCCGGGCCCATGCCCACCGCCACGGGGTGGACCCGGAGGAGATCAACACCTGGACCTGGGGCGGCCAGCCGTGAGCCAGGCAGTTCTGGAATGCCGCCCGGGCTGCGGCGCCTGCTGCATCGCCCCTTCCATCTCCTCCCCCATACCCGGCATGCCGGACGGCAAGCCGGCGGGAGTGCGCTGCATCCAGCTGCTGGAAGACAACCGCTGCGCCATCTTCGGCCGGCCGGAGCGGCCCGCCGTCTGCGGCGGCCTGCAACCCTCGCCGGAAATGTGCGGCGCCAGCCAGGGCGAAGCCCTGGCCTGGCTTACGCAGCTGGAGCAGGCCACCCATCCGGAGGCCTGAACTTCGTGCGTATGAAGTCGGGTACAGCAGCGCCTGCCCGGGCGGCCTGAAATAGCTCAGGGCTCCTCGGGAAAGCGCTCCCGGTCGGCGAAGAATTCCACCAGCCGGTCGAACACCAGGCGGATGCGGGCCGCCACCGGGCCCCGCTGGGGGCGATAGACGTAGAGATTCCACGGGTCCGGCTCCAGCTGCGGCAGCACCCGCCGCAGCTCGCCGCTACGCAGCAGGGGAATGGTGAGCAGGCTCACCACCTGGCCGAAGCCCAGGCCGGCCCGCACCGCGGCGAACTCGGCCAGGGTCTCGTCGGTGGCGAAGGCCCAGGTCTGGGGCAGCCACTCCTCCCCGTCCTTGAGGAACCAGGGCCAGGGCTTGCCCGTGGCCGGGTCCATCACCACCGTCACCGGCCGCTGCTGCAGGTCCGCCAGGCTCAGCGGTTCTCCAACTGCCGCCACCAGGGCCGGGCTGGCCACGGTGTGGAAATGCACCTTGGCCACGGCCCGGGCGACGAAGCGGCTGTCCCGCAGAAAGCCCACCCGCACGCCGATGTCGATCTGCTCGTCCACCACGTCCGCCGGCCGGTCCGAGAGGCGCAGGTCGAGACGCAGGCCGGGGAATTCGCGGCCCAGTTCGGCCAGCAGGGGCATGACGAAATGCTGGCCCAGGGCCTTGGGTGCGGTGAGGCGCACCAGGCCGGCAAGCTCGTTGTCCGGCAGGGGGCTGGCGCGCTGGAACAGGGCATCGACGCCCTGCACGGCGCCGCGGGCCTCCGCCGCCAGACGGGCGCCGAAGTCGGTGATGCGGTTGGCCCGGGTGTTGCGGTGGAAGAGCAGTTCCCCCAGGTGTTCCTCCAGCTCCTGCACCGCCCGGGTCACGGCCTGGGGTGAGACGTGCAGGCGCAGGGCTGCCTCCTTGAAGCTCTTGGCTTCGGCGGCGGCAACGAAGAGGCGCAGCATTTCCAGGCGGTTGAGCATGACGGGGCTCTGCTTTCAGTTCCGATATTTGGAATTGTGAAATCAAAACACTTTCATTTATTGGATTCAAGTCCTGGCGGATACTGCTCGGCGTACACCCCATTTCCCCGGAGGACTCTCCATGACCAGCCAGCTGTTCACCCCCTACGCCCTGGGCGGCCTGAGCCTGCCCAACCGCATCGTCATCGCCCCCATGTGCCAGTACTCCGCCGCCAACGGCGTGGTCGGCGACTGGCACCTGATGCACCTGGGCAACCTTTCCCATAGCGGCGCCGGCCTGCTCATCGCCGAAGCCACCGCCGTCAGCCCGGAAGGCCGCATCTCCGACCGCTGCCCCGGCCTGTGGGACGACGCCACGGAAAGCGGCTGGGCCCGGGTCATGGCCGGCATCCGCCAGTACTCGGCCATGCCCCTCGGCATCCAGCTGGCCCACGCCGGGCGCAAGGGCGGTTGTGCCGCCCCCTGGCTGGGCGGCAAGCAACTGCCCCTGAGCGAAGGCGGGTGGTTCAACGTGGCCCCCTCGGCCATTCCCTTCGATCCCAGCGATGCGGCGCCCCAGGCCCTGGACGCGGCCGGCATCAAGCGCCTGGTGCAGGCCTTCGCCGACGCCGCCCGCCGCGCCGACCGCCTGGGCTTCGACGCGGTGGAACTGCACGCCGCCCACGGCTACCTGATGCACGAGTTTCTCTCCCCCCTCACCAACCGGCGCAGCGACGAGTACGGCGGCAGCCTGGCCAACCGGCTGCGCTTCGTGCTCGAAGTGTTCGATGCCGTGCGCGCCGTGTGGCCCCGCCACAAGGCCCTGGGCATGCGGGTCTCCGCCACGGACTGGGTGGACGGCGGATGGACGCCGGAAGAGACGGTGGAGCTGGCCAAGGAACTGAAGGCCCGGGGCGCCGATTTCATCCACGTCTCCAGCGGCGGCCTTTCCCTGGAACAGAAGATTCCCGTGGGCCCCGGCTACCAGCTGCCCTTCGCCCGCCAGGTGAAGGAAGCCAGCGGCCTGCCCACCATCGGCGTCGGCCTCATCACCGAAGCCAAGCAGGCCGAGGCCGTGGTCACCGAAGGCGATGCGGACCTGGTGGCCGTGGCCCGGGCCATGCTCTACGACCCGCGCTGGCCCTGGCATGCCGCCGCCGAGTTGGGCGCCCAGGTGCAGGCGCCGCCCCAGTTCTGGCGCGGTGCGCCGCGAGGCGCCGAAGGGGTGTTCTCGCCCCTGCCCTGAGGCAGCGGCAAGGCGGGCGGCAGTAAAGCCGCCATGAAAAAAGGGGACGCCTGGCGTCCCCTTTTTTGTCGATACCAAGCACCTGGCCTGGGATCAAGCAGGCACGGGCATCTCCGGCATGGCAACCCGGAGAAGTCCGTCCCGCCTAGGCCCTGGCGCCGCCCGCTCCGTCCTCCCGACCCACCCGGAAGAAGTGCATCAGGCGCTGCAGTTCCTCGGCCTGGGCGCCCATTTCCTCGGCGGTGGCGGCCAGCTCTTCGGAGGCGGCGGCATTCTGCTGGGTGGCCTGGTTCAGCTGGCCCATGGCGCTGTTGATCTGGGCGATGCCGTGGGACTGCTCCTCCGAGGCGGCGGCGATTTCCCGCACCAGATCGGAAGTGCGGCCGATGGCCGGGACGATGCGTCCCAGCAGTTCGCCGGCGTGCTCCGCCTGGTGCACGGTCTGGGCGGCGACGGTGCCGATCTCGCCGGCCGCCACCTGGCTGCGCTCGGCCAGCTTGCGCACTTCCGCCGCCACCACGGCGAAGCCCTTGCCGTGCTCCCCGGCCCGGGCCGCCTCGATGGCGGCGTTGAGGGCCAGCAGATTGGTCTGGTAGGCGATGTCGTCGATGATGCCCACCTTGCCGGCGATCTGCTGCATGGCCGCCACGCTCTCGGCCACCGCGGCGCCGCCGGCCACCGCTTCCTTGGCGGCGGTGCCGGCCATGTTCTCGGTGTTGCGGGCGCTCTCCGTGTTGTTGGCGACGGAGGCGGTGGACTGCTCCAGGGTGGCGGAAATCTCCTCCACCGAGGCCGCCTGCTGGCTGGAGGACTGGGACAGGCTCTGGGCCGTGGCCGAGACCTCCTCGGAGGCGGAGGAGAGGTTGTCGGCGGCGCCCCGCACCTGGCGGATGATGTCCCCCAGGCGCCGCACCATGCGCTCCATGGATTGCAGCAGACGGCCGATCTCGTCGTCCCGCTCGGCCCGCAGATGCACCGTCAGGTCGCCCTCGGCCAGGGCGTCGGCAGCCCGCACCGCCTGCCGGATCGGGCCCAGCACCACCCGGCGCAAAACGAAGGTGAGCAGGGCCAGCAGGGCCACGGTGATGGCCAGGCCGCCCAGCAGCACCGGCAGGGCGGCGCGGCGGGCAGCCCCATCCACTTCCGCCTGGCTGTAGACCACCGCCACCTTGAAGCCCCAGGCCGGGAAGGGCCGGAAGATGGCCTCCCAGTTGTGGCTGGCGCCGGCCTCGCCGGCGGCCTCCTGCAGCCGGGCCTGGATGGATTCGGGGCTGACGCCGTCGGAATGGAGGAAGGGCTTGCCCTGGCCGTCCAGCAGGACGACGAAGCCGGAGCCGAAGGAGACGGACTTGCCGATCAGTTCCTTGAGCCCCGCCAGGTCGGCCTTGAAACCCACGTACCAGGCGCCCACCACCTTGCCGCCGGCGTCCACGATGGGCTCGTAGCCCGTCAGGTAGGGCGCGCCGAGGATGTCCACCTGGCCGTAGAAGGCCTCGCCCCGGGCCAGGGCGGCGTAGGCCTTGCCCTGGGGATTGAGCAGGGTGCCCACGGCCCGCTGGCCCTCCGGCGTCTTGACGTTGGTGGCGATGCGCACGAAGTCCTGGCCCTGGCGCGCGAAGAGGGTGGCGGTGCCACCGGCGATGCCGCTGACGCTGTCCACCAGGGCCGTCTCCAGGGCCTGGGGGCGGCCGCCGAAGCGCAGGTTGAGGGGATGCTGGCCGCCCACGGCGACAGCCTCGCCCAGGCTCACCGGCCCCAGCTGGGCGCTCTTTTCCCGGAACAGCTTCATGGCGCTGCGGGTCTGTTCCCCCATCAGGCTGTCGCTCATCTGCAACAGCTGGATGACGCCGGCGGCGGTGGCTTCCGAACGCAGGCGCACGTCGGCCTCCAGGCGCCGGGATTCATTGGCCGACAGGGCCAGGGAACCGACGATGAGGGCGACGACCAGGGGGGCGAAACCGAAGAGGGCGAAACGGGCTTGGAGTCCCAGTCCTTTCATCTTGCATCCTTATGGGGGCAGGTTGGCACGGCGCGCCCGCTGCGGCCGGATGGGCCGGCAACGGCGCGAACGCAACCGTAGCAACAACCGGGCCGCAGCCCCAGTCGGAGTTTCCACAAGGGGCAGGCGCCGCAAACGACGGGAAACAGGCGGTGCAGGCAGAGGGGGAGCGCCGCCCGATGGCGCTCCCGAGGACATTTTGTCCGCCCGCCGGCACGCTTTTGGGGCAGGGGCGGACATTCTGTCCCGCCGCCGCCCTCGGGCGGGGCAGCGGACAGGCGCGGACTCAGACCCCGGCCAGGGCCTGCTCCAGGTCGGCGATGAGGTCCGCCGTGGCCTCGATGCCGATGGACAGGCGCAGCAGGTCGTCGGGACAGAAGGTGCCCGGCCCCTCGACGCTGGCCCGGTGCTCCACCAGACTTTCCACCGAGCCGAGGGAGGTGGCCCGCTGGAACACCTGCAGACGGGCCGCCACGGTCTTGGCCGCCGCCTCGCCGCCGGCGATGCGCAGGGAGAGCATGGCGCCGAAGCCGCCCCGCATCTGCCGCGCCGCCACGGCGTGGCCGGGATGGGAAGCCAGGCCCGGGTAGAGCACCAGGCTGACTTTGGCGTGGCCGTGGAAATGGCTGGCGATGGCGGCGGCGGAAGCGGCGGCGGTGCGCACCCGGGGGAACAGGGTGCGCATGCCCCGGGCCAGCAGCCAGGCCTCGAAGGGGCCGAGCACGGCGCCGCCGAGAGCGCGCACGGTCTTGATGCGCTGCCAGAAGTCGTCCACGGCTTTGGTCACCAGGGCCCCGGCCACCACGTCGGAATGGCCGTTGAGATATTTGGTGGCCGAGTGCATGACGATGTCCGCGCCCAATTCCAGGGGCCGGGTAAACACCGGCGTCGGCACCGTGGAATCCACCACCAGGCGGGCGCCGGCAGCGTGGGCCACCTTGGCGGCGGCGGCGATGTCGGTGATTTCCCAGGTGGGATTGGCCGGCGTTTCCAGCCACACCAGATCCGCCGGGCGCTGCAGCAGGGCCGCCAGTTCGGCGTCGTCGGCGAAGAAGTCCAGGGTCAGCTGCCAGTTGGCGGCAAACTGGATCATCCAGTTGCGCAGGGCCCAGTACATGGCCCGGGGCGCCACCACCCGGGCCCCGGGCTTGAGGGCCTGCAACACGGCGGAAGCGGCGGCCATGCCGGAAGCGAAGAGAGCCGCGGCGGCGCCGCCTTCCAGCTCCTTCAACAAGGCTTCGGGCCCGTCGTAGGCCGGGCTGCCGTCCCGGGAATAGACCCGGCCGCCGGGGTAGCTGCCGTCACCGGCCCGCTCGAAGGTGGTAGCCAGATGCAGGGGCGGCACGATGTCCTTGTAGGGAGAGGCAATCTCGGCCGCACCGTGGGCGGCCAGGGTTTCGGCGCGCAGGGGGGAGTGGTCCTGGCTCATGGCATCACTTCCGACGCTGGCTGAGGGTGACCTGGGGCGGCTGCTTCAGGGTCTGGTAGATGACACAGTAGCGCTCGGAAAGGTTGAGCAGGGTCTGCAACTGTTCCTCGCTGGCGTCCGTGTCCAGCTCGAAATTGAGGCGGATGGCGGAAAAGCCCACCGGGGCCTCCTTGCTCACGCCCAGGGTGCCGCGGAAGTCCAGGTCGCCTTCCACATGCACCTCGCCGCCCCGGATCTCGATACCCATGGCGGTAGCCACGGCCTTCAGGGTGACGCCGGCACAGGCTGCCAGGGCTTCCAGCAGCATGTCGCCGGAACAGGCGTCGGCGCCGCTGCCGCCGGTGGCGGGATGCAGACCAGCCTCCACCTTGCCGTGGCCGGTCTCGATTTTCACCGTGGGGCGGTCGCTGCCGAGGCGGCCTCGCACCTTCAACACCCACTGGGCGCTACTGGGGTCTTCCTTGTACTTGGCCTTGAGGGGAGCCTGGGCGGCCTTCAGTTCTTCTGCATTCATGGTTGGGGTCCTTGCCAGAAAAGAAAGGCCGCGTTTCCTCCGCGCGGAAGGAACGCGGCCCAAACGAGAGACTATAGGGCGAAAGCGAAAGTATCCAGATTGATCGGCTGCCAGCGGCGCGCCACCTCTTCCGCCTCGGCCGAAACATCGTGGAAATCGCCGATGCCACCGTTGAGCTGGTTCAGTACCTGGGCCTTGAGCTGGGCCAGACGGGTGTCCCGGCGATCCCGCTCGTGGGGCAGGCCCACCACCACCTCGCCGCTGATGCGACCCGGCTTGCTGGCCATGACCAGGACCCGGTCGCTCAGGTACACCGCCTCATCGATATCGTGAGTCACCAGCAGCAGGGTGGTGCCGTGGCGGGCGGCCACGTTCAGCAGCAGGTCCTGCAGGCGCATCTTGGTGAAGGCATCGACGGCGGAAAAGGGCTCGTCCAGCAGCAGCAGTTCGGGCTGGGTGAACAGGCCCCGGGCAATGGAAGCGCGCTGGGCCATGCCGCCGGAAAGCTGCTTGGGATAGGCGTGGGCGTAATCCCCCAGGCCCACCTCGGCCAGCAGTTCCTTGACCCGGGGATGGTTGGCCCCGGCCCGGCCCAGCTCGAAGCCCACGTTCTCGGCTACGGTGAGCCAGGGCAGCAGGCGCGGCTCCTGGAAGATGAAGCCGACGTGGCGCGAATGCAACTGCACCGGCTCGCCCAGGACCCGGGCCGAGCCGCTGTACTGCCGGTCCAGGCCGGCGACGATACGCAACAGGGTGCTCTTGCCGCAGCCGCTGGCGCCCACCAGGCTGACCACCTCGCCGGGAACCAGATCCACGCGGATATCCTGCAGTACCTGGAAGTCCTGGAAGTACTTGGCCGTCACGGCCAGATTAAGTAGGGATTCGGACATAGTCGATCTCTCAGCGTGAGGCATAGACGTCGCGCCAGGCCAGCAGCCGGTGCTCCAGGCCGCGCAGCAGGCTGTCGGTGAATTTGCCTAGCAGGGCCAGGGTGATGATGGAAACGATCACCACGTCGGCCCGGCCGGTCTCCCGACCGTCGGTAAGCAGATAGCCCAGGCCCCGGGTGGCGGCGATCAGCTCCGCTGCCACCAAAAACATCCAGCTCAGGGAAAGGCCGGTGCGAAAGCCGGTGAACAGGCTGGGCAGGGCAGCGGGCAGGAAGATGCGGCGGATCATGCCGACCGGACCGAGGCCGTAGATTTCCCCCACTTCCACCAGCTTGCGGTCCACGTTGTGGATGCCGGCCACCAGCCCCAGGTAGACGGGGAAGAAGGCGCCGATGGCAATGAGGGTGATTTTGGGTCCCTCGTCGATCCCCAGCCACAGCAGCAGCAGGGGCACCCAGGCCAGGGAGGGGATGGCGCGGATGGCCTGAAAGGTGGGATCGAACAGGGCCTCCAGGCGACGGCTGAGGCCCAGCAGGGCACCGACGACAATGGCCAGACCGGCGCCGATGGCGAAGCCGGCCAGGACCCGCAGGGAGCTGACGCCGATGTGGCCGAGCAGGGTACCGTCCACGGCCAGGTCGCGGTAGGTGCGCAGGATTTCGCTGGGCGGCGGCATCAGGTTGGGGCTGATCCAGCCGGCCCGCACCACCGCTTCCCACAAGGCCACCAGACCCAGGGGCACCAGCAGCCCCTGCAGACGGGACCAGCGCCCGGCCCGGGGGGTTCCTGCCGCTGCCGGCCGGGGCGCCTCTGCCACTGCCGGCAGGGCGGCGATAGTGCTTGGTAGATCGCTCACGCCTGCCTCCTTATTTCACCACGGCCTTGGCGAAGGTCGGGTCGATCAGTTCGTCCACCACCTTGTTCACGTCCGTGCCCTTCTTTACCAGTTCCTCTTCCAGCAGCAGAGGGGCGGCGGCCTTGAGGGCCTTGATGTGCTCGGCGCCGGGCACCGGATTGGAGAAGTCGTTGCGGCTCAACTGCAACTTGGCCACGGCCAGGGAAATCTTCGCTTCCTCGGCGACGATTTCGGCGGTCTTCTCCGGGTTGGCGAGAATCCACTTGCGCGCCTTCTCGTAGTTGGCGATGACCGCCTTCACCGCATCCGGGTACTTGGCGGCGAAGCTGTCCGAGGTATTGAGGAAGGAATAGGTGTTGTAGGCGACGTTGCGGTAGATGGAGCGGGCACCGAACTCCAGTTCGCTGGTGGCCAGCAGGGGATCGAGACCGGCCCAGGCGTCCACCCGTTTCTGCTCCAGGGCGGCGCGGCCGTCGCCGTGTTGCAGGGCCACGTGCTCGATGTCGCCCTTCTTCAGGCCCACGTCGTGCAGGGCCCGCAGCAGGAAGAGGTAGGGATCGGTGCCCTTGGTGGCAGCCACCTTCTTGCCCTTCAGGTCGGCCACGTTCTTGATGGGGGAATCCTTGGGCACCACCAGGAAGGTCCATTCCGGGCGGGAGAGGACGTACACGTCCTTCACCGGATTGCCGTTGGCCCGGCTCAGGGTAGCTGCCAGGCCGGCGGTGGAGCCGAAGTCCACGCTGCCGCTGTTGAGCAGTTCGAGGGAGCGGTTGCTGCCCTGGCTGAAGATCCAGCGCACCGGCACATTGCTGGCCTTGAGGTCTTCCTCCAGCCAGCCGAATTTCTTCAGTACCAGGCTGGAAGGAGAGTAGTAGGCGTAGTCGAGGCGGAGCTCCTTGGGCAGGTCGGCGGCCAGGGCGCTGCCGGCCAGGGCAGTGGTCAGGAGGGCTCCCAGGAGGCGGGCGGAGCGGCTGATGGAGCGGGGAAGGATGCGGATCATGACGGTCTCGCTTTCTCGAAGGGGAAGGGGATGAAAAACCGGATCAGAGCTTGGCGATGGACACTTCGGTGGCCTTCACCAGGGCCAGCACTTCGCTGCCGACCTTGAGGCCCAGGTCCTCCACGGAACGGGTGGTGATGACGGAAGCGACGATGCCGGCGGGGGTCTCCACGTCGATTTCGGAAACGACGGGACCCAGGATGATTTCCTTGATGCGGCCGCGGAACTGGTTGCGGGCGTTGATGGCACTGATCGACATGGACTTTCTCCGGAAGGGTTGGAATGCGGGGCGCTGCCCCCTGTCGCCGGAAAAGTTAAGGGAGCAAAACTAATAACGGTTAATACTTATTTACAACGTTCATATAGCCAAACAGAATTTGATCACTTCCACGGCGCCCCGGCGCTTTTATTGCCGGGAAGCATTTGGACATGACTTTTTATTCCTTATGAATGGCCCCGCGACGCCCCCAGGATGGTCGCCATCCCCCGGCCCAGGAGCCCGCCAACCATGCCTAAACTGCCCACCCGACTGCGTCCCCTCCTCCTTCTGCTGGCCACCCTGGCCGCTCCCGCCGCCCAGGCCAAGGACATCGTGATCGCCCAGATCGCCCCCCTGAGCGGCCCCCAGGCCGTCACCGGCAAGGCCATCGCCGCCGGCGCCCGGCTCTACATCAACCACATCAACGCCCAGGGCGGCATCAACGGCAGTCCCATCCGCCTGGTGCGCAAGGACGACGGCCAGAAGCCGGAGGAGACCCTGCGCCTGGTGAAGGAAAGCCTGAAGGAGGAGGAGCCGCCCGTGGCCTTCCTCGGCACCGTGGGCACCAACAACGTGGAAGCCCTGGTGAAGGACGGCATCCTGGCCCGCAGCAACGTGCCCCTGGTGGGGGCCGTGTCCGGCGCCTCCAGCGTGATCGGCGCCCCCGGCGTGTTCGTGGTCAAGGCCGGCTACCGGGACGAGGTGGAACGCCTCTTTGCCCACCTTTCCCAGCTGGGCCAGAAGCAGGTGGGACTGGTATTCCAGGACGATGCCCTGGGCGCGGACGTGATCGCCGGGGCCGAGGTGGCCGCCGCCCGCAACGGCATCAGCCTGGTGACCCAGGCCGGCTACGAGCGCAACACCACCAAGGTGGAAGCCGCCGTCAATGCGGTGCTCAAGGCCAATCCCCAGGCGGTGTTCCTCGGCGCCACCACCGCCGCCGCCATCGAATTCGTGCGCCAGTAACGGCAGAAGGGCGGCCTGGCCACCCTCTACGGCCTTTCCATCATCGACACCCAGCAGCTGCTGGACAAGCTGGGCCCCGGCCTGGCCCGGGGCTACGCCTTCTCCGTGGTGGTGCCCCTGGAACAGCAGAACACCCTGTCCCTCAACCGGGAATACAGCCACCTCAAGGCTGCCGCCAACGACCCGGAACTGTCGGCCCGCTCCATGGAGGGCTTCATCGCCGCCAAGGTTCTGGTAAGCGCCCTGCGCCAGGGCGGCGGCAACGGTCCGGCCGTGCTCAAGGCCCTGCAGGCCATGCGCAAGGTGGATCTGGGGGGCTACGCCATCGACTTCAGCCAGCGCAACCGCCCCGGCTCCACCCGGGTGGACTTCGCCATGATCGGCGAGGGCGGCAAGGTCTTCCAGTAAAGCGGCCGGCAGGCTCCCGGCGCATCGCCGGCCAGTTGATTGCACCTGGTGGCGCCCTGCCGCCCCCCGGTTCCACACTACTCCACCCCCTCCAGCCACACCGGGTCCCGCACCCGGTTTTTCTTTGGGACGCCCCGGCACCGCTTATGCGCCTGCCGCATACGGTTAGTCCGATTCATTCCTTCGCTGTCGGAGAGGGGCCTGCTTAAAGTGGCCCGGCATCCCCGCGCCCGCCCCCTCCTCAAGCCGGGGCCCGCATCCAACGCCAAACGACCGAACCTGCCGAAGCCGCCATGACCGCCACCCAGACCGCTCACCCCACCCAGCCCCATTCCGACACCCAGCCAGAGCTCTATCCCATACCACCTGCCGTGGCCGCCCGGGCCCATATCACTGCAGAGACCTACGCCACCCAATACCGGCGCTCACTGGAAGAGCCGGAGGACTTCTGGCGAGAACAGGCCGCCTCCCTGCAATGGATGCGCCCCTTCACCCAGGTGAAGGACACCAGCTTCGATCCGCAAGACCTGCGCATCCGCTGGTTCGCCGACGGCACCCTCAATGCCTCGGTCAATTGCCTGGACCGGCACCTGCCGGCCAAGGCGGAGCAGCCTGCCATCCTCTGGGAGGGCGACCGCCCCGGCGAATCCCGCACGGTGACCTGGGGCCAACTGGCCGATAAGGTGAACCGCCTGGCCAACGTGCTGAAGGGTCTGGGCGTGCAGAAGGGGGACGTGGTGACCATCTACCTGCCGGTGATTCCGGAAGTGATGGTGGCCATGCTGGCCTGCGTGCGCATCGGCGCCGTGCATTCCGTGGTGTTCTCCGGCTTTTCCGCCGAAGCCCTGGCCAACCGCATCGAGGATGCGGGCGCCAAGGTGCTCATCACTGCCGACGAAGGCCATCGCGGCGGCCGGGTGGTGCCCTTGAAACAGAATGCCGATGCAGCTCTGGCCAACCAGCCTTCGGTGCAGCATGTGGTGGTGGTACCCCGTTCCGGCGCCGCCGTACCGTTCACCCCGGGCCGGGACCTGTGGTACGACGAAGCCACGGCCGCTGCCGAGCCCTGGTGCGAGCCGGTGGAAGTGGGTGCCGAAGACCCCCTCTTCATACTCTATACCTCCGGCTCTACCGGCAAGCCCAAGGGCCTGGTGCACACCACCGGCGGCTACCTAGTGCATACCGGCACCAGCTGGCGCAATATCTTCGACTGGCACGAGGGCGAGGTCTTCTGGTGCACTGCCGACGTAGGCTGGGTCACCGCCCATACCTACAAGATCTACGGCCCCCTGCTCAACGGCGCCACCAGCCTCATGTTCGAGGGCGTGCCCAGCTGGCCCGACAGCTCCCGCTGGTGGTCCCTCATCGAAAAGCACCGGGTGAATATTTTCTACACCGCCCCCACCGCCCTGCGCTCCCTCATGCGCGAAGGCGAGGAGCCGGTGCGGCGTCACGACCTTTCGTCCCTGCGCATCCTCGGCTCCGTCGGCGAACCCATCAATCCGGAAGCCTGGCGCTGGTACCACCGGGTCATCGGCGGCGGGCGTTGCCCCATCGTGGACACCTACTGGCAGACCGAGACTGGCGCCGTGCTGCTCACCCCCCTGCCCGGGGCCGTGCCCAACAAGCCGGGGCGGGCGGCCAAGCCCTACTTCGGCATCCGCCCGGTACTCACCGACCCCCAGGGAGACATTTTGGAGGGGGCCGCCGAGGGCAACATGTGCTTCGCCGATTCTTGGCCGGCCCAGGCCCGCACCATCCTGCACGACCACGAGCGTTTCATCCGCACCTACTTCGCCCCCTTCCCCGGCCTCTTCTTCACCGGCGACGGGGCCAGCCGGGACGAGGACGGCTACTACCGCATCAGCGGCCGGGTGGACGACGTCATCAACGTCTCCGGCCATCGCCTGGGCACGGTGGAGCTGGAAAGCGCCATTTCCTCCCACCCGGCGGTGGCGGAATCGGCGGTGGTGGGCTACCCCCACGAGGTGAAGGGTCAGGGGGTCTTCGCCTACGTCACCCTGAAGGGCCACATTGCGGAAAGCGAGGAACTGCGCCGGGAGATCGTCGGCTGGGTGCGCCAGCGCATCGGCCCCATCGCCACCCCGGACGTGATCCAGTGGGCCCCGGCCCTGCCCAAGAACCGGGCCGGCAAAATCCTGCGCCGCATCCTGAGCAAGGTGGCGGCCAACGACTTCGAGAATTTCGGGGACACCTCCACGGTGGCCGACCCCACCGTGGTGGAGGCCATCGTCGCCACCCGGCGCAGCAGCCTGGGCTAGGTCAGCGGGGAGACAGGACCGCCGCCAGTTCGGCGGCGATCTGGCGGGCCCCGTCCGGCGTCGGGCGAGGCGGGATGGGCAGGGCCCAGAGGCGCTTCAGGGCTGCGGCCAGATGGCCTTGCTGCAGGTCTGCCTCGGCGATTTCCAGGGCCCGGTTGTTGGCCTGCAGCCAGGGAATCAGGGCCTCCTGCTCGGGCCAGTCGGGGCGGCGGGCGTAGAGCATGGGGGTGCCGTTGCAGGCGGCTTCGGCGAAAGTGCCGTAGCCGGGCTTGCCCACCACCGCATCCACGGAGGCCAAGAGGTCGGCAAAGTCCCAGCCCAGGGGCTCGAAGGCGCTCATGTCGGGACGGGCCACGCCCCAGGCGGCGGGCACCAGCCAGTGCAGGCCCGGGATCGTCGGCCAGGTCTGGGCCGGCAGCCGGGTGGCGATGCCGCCCAGGGCCGCCAGCACCAGCCGGGCACCCTGGCCGACGCCCAGCGTCTGCCGCAGAAGCCCGTCCTGCCTGGTTCCCAGCCGGGCCACCGGGTCCACGGGACGGGCCTGCGACAGGTCCGGCATGGCCATGGCCGGGGCCAGGCGGAAGAAGGTGCGGGCGCTGCGGTAGGCCGCCAGCATCTGGCCATGGAGGGGCGGTGCCCAGGTTTCGCCGGCGAATTCGTGGGCGAAGAGATCGGCCCAGTTGAGGGAGCTCATGGCGTAGGCCGGCAGGCCCAGGCACTCCGCCGCCGCCAGGGGCAGGTAGGCCACGTTGCTGAGCAGCAGGTCGGCATCAAGGCCCTGGAGAAAATCGGCCTCGGCCGCCACCCGCTCTTCCCAGCCGGCGTGGAAGTCCCGGTAGGCGGCGGCGCTGGCGGCCCGGTCGATGCGGAAGGCATCGCTCATGACGAAGCCGAAATCCACCGCCCGGGGCACCAGGGCAAAGTCGCCGCCGATGCGCTGGCGCAGCTTGAATTCGGGGGCGCCGCTCACCACCGTGAGGCGCAACGCCGGTTGCAGTTGCCGCAGGGCATCGAGCACCGGCCCGGTCTGGGCGATGTGGCCGAAACCATGGCCGGAGATGTAGACGACGAGATGGGGCATGGGGCCGGCCCTAAAAGGCGTTAGCCACAGAGGGCACAGAGATCACCGAGGAGGCCGGGTGGGAAATCATGGCGCCTTCCGCTGCCCCAGGGGCTAGAGCAGGCGGGCGATGTAGGCGCCCTGGCAATCGGGCGGCAGGGGCAGCCACATGATGTGGCCGTTGCCCGGGGCCACGGCGACCGGCTCGCCGGCCTTGTTTTCCATGCGCTCCAGGGCCAGCACCCGGTTGCCGGCGGGGTGGATGATTTCCAGCCGGTCGCCGACGGCGAAACGGTTCTTCACCTCCACCTGCATCAGGCCCCGTTCCGCATCGAAGGCCGTGGCGTCGCCCACGTAGAGGCTGCGCTCGGATTCGGAGTGGCCCTTGAGGTAGTTCTGGTACTCGGCGTCGTGGTGGCGCTGGTAGAAGCCGTCGGTGTAGCCCCGGTTGGCCAGGCCTTCCAGGTCGGAGAGCAGGGTGGCGTCGAAGGGCCGGCCGGCCACGGCATCGTCGATGGCCCGGCGGTAGGCCTGGCAGGCCCGGGCGGCGTAGTAGGGCGACTTGGTGCGGCCCTCGATCTTCAGGGAATCGACGCCGATCTCCACCAGCCGCTGCACATGCTCGATGGCCCGCAGGTCCCGGGAATTCATGATGTAGGTGCCGTGCTCATCCTCCTCGATGGGCATCAGCTCGCCGGGGCGCTCCTTCTCCTCCAGCAGCCACACCTTGGATTCGGGCCGGCCGTCGGCGGACTCGTTCTCGGGATGGACCTTGTAGTCCCAGCGGCAGGAATTGGTGCAGGTGCCCTGGTTGGGATCGCGCCGGTTGAAGTAGCCGGAGAGCAGGCAGCGGCCCGAATAGGCGATGCACAGGGCGCCGTGCACGAACACTTCCAGCTCCATGTCCGGACATTCCTGGCGGATCTCCGCCACCTCGTCCAGGGACAGCTCCCGGGAGAGGATGACCCGGGAAATGCCGACGCTCTTCCAGAACTTCACTGCGGCGTAGTTCACCGTGTTGGACTGGACGGAAAGGTGCACCGGCATCTGCGGCCACTTCTCCCGCACCATGGCGATGAGGCCCGGGTCGGCCATGATCAGGGCGTCCGGCGCCATCTCGATCACCGGCTCCATGTCTGCCAGATAGGTCCGCACCTTGGCGTTGTGGGGAAAGATGTTGCTCACCAGGTAGAACTGCTTGCCCAGTTCCCGGGCGGCCTGGCGGGCCTCGGCCAGCACGCTCATGTTGCCGAAATCGTTGTTGCGCACCCGCAGGCTGTAGCGGGGCTGGCCGGCGTAGACCGCGTCGGCGCCGAAGGCGAAGGCGCTATCCATCATGGCCCGGGTGCCGGCGGGGGCCAGCAGTTCGGGGCCGCGGCGAGCGGGCTGGGGG
>NZ_JBXAST010000066.1:0-17165 GCF_058809645.1 Azospira sp. MPR-E4
GGGGCCAGCACCAGGGTGTGGAAACGGGGGGCCATGAGGTTGATGGCGTTGCCGCCGGCAAAAGCGGCGAACAGTTCCCGGGCCGCCGCATCGGGCGCGGCTTCCAGGCCGACGAAGAGCATGGCCGGGTAGCGCTCGTAGCGGGGCTGGTGGCGGGTGACGCCGACGGATTCGTGGAAGAAGGGGTGGATCACGCCCAGCAGCCGGTCCAGGGCGCCCTTGAGGGAGGGCCGGTAGCCGCCGTGGAAGAGGGGAGTCACCATCACCGCCAGGTCGGCCTGCTGGAAGGCCTTGGCGATGGCGTTGGCGTCGTCCTGGGTGCGGCACAGGCCGGGGGTCTTGGTCCAGCATTCGAAGTCGCCCAGGCAGGGGGCCAGGCGCACCTCTTCCAGGCGGAAGCGGCTGATCAGGGCGCCGCTGTCGGTGGCCAGGGCGGCCAGCCGGTCGGCCACCCGGCGGTCGGGGCCGTCGTCGTCGGGGGTGGCGTCGAGGATGAGGATGCGGCGGTCAGCGGCGGGTGTGGTGGGCGGCTGCATGGGAGGACGGGGGAATGGAATTGGCATGATGTTGCCATGATCCCGGGGCCGGGGAAATGGCGATGTGCAGCGGGGAGGCAGGTCGGGGCGCCCAGGACATGCGGTTTAGGCAGCCGCCGGCAATAGTCACTTTCGGTTATGGCCCTAACCGGATATCCGAATAGGCGCGGCGGGGCACCCTCCCTAGACTTGACCCCAAACAAACCAAGTACAGGGAGTACAGCCATGACCCATGTCCCATCCGTGCCTGCAGGGGCGCCGGCCGGCGCCTTGACGCGCTTGTGGCGCAGCGCCGCCGCCACCTTCCTCCTCTCCGCCCTGGCCGCCGCCGGCCTGGGCCGGGCCGAAGCCGCCGATGCCGGCCAGATCGCCCGGGGCGAATACCTGGCCCGCCTGGGCGACTGCGTTGCCTGCCATACCGCCGAAGGCGGCAAGTCCATGGCCGGCGGCCGGGAACTGGCCACGCCCTTCGGCGTGCTCTTCTCCACCAACATCACGCCGGACAAGGAAACAGGCATCGGCAACTACACCTTCGCCCAGTTCGATCGTGCCATGCGCAAGGGCGTGGCGGCGGACGGCCACAATCTCTACCCGGCCATGCCCTATCCTTCCTACGCCAAGATGACCGGCGAGGACATGCAGGCCCTCTACGCCTACCTGATGCAGGGCCTGGCGCCGGTGAAGCAGGCCAACAAGCCCACCGCCATGCGCTGGCCCTTCAACCAGCGTTGGGGCCTTTCCCTGTGGAACTGGGCCTTCCTCGACGCCACGCCCTTCCAGCCCGACGCCGGCAAGGACGCCACCTGGAACCGGGGCGCCTACCTGGTCCAGGGCCTGGGCCACTGCGGCGCCTGCCACACGCCCCGGGGTATCGCCTTCCAGGAAAAGGCCATGAGCGACGCCGGCAGCAAGGGCAAGCACTTCCTCGCTGGGGAGACCGTGGAATCCTGGCGCGCCCTGAGCCTGCGCGGCCTGTGGACGGTGGAGGACACCGCCCTGTTCCTCAAGACCGGGCAGAACCGCTTCGCCACCGCCTCCGGCAACATGGCCGAGGTCATCCACCACAGCACCCAGCACGTGAAGGACGAGGACCTGGTGGCCATCGCCACCTATCTCAAGTCCCTGCCCCCGGGCGAGCATGAGCTGCCGGCCCCCAGCGTGCCCCGCAGCGAGGTGGCGGGCAAGGTGCCGGGCAATCTCTTCAGCTCCCGCGGCGGCCTGGCCTACGTGCAGTTCTGCGGCGACTGCCACCGCCAGGACGGCAACGGCGTCAGCAAGATCTTCCCGCCCCTGGCCGGCAACCCGGCGGTGACGGCGAAGGACCCGGCCACCCTGTTGCACATCACCCTCACCGGCTGGAAGACCGCCTCTACGGCGGCCCATCCCCGGGTATTCACCATGCCCGGCTTTGCCCGCCTCAACGACCAGGAACTGGCCGAACTGATCACCTTCGTCCGCAGCAGCTGGGGCAACGGCGGCGAAGCCGTGACCGCCTCCCAGGTGAAGAAGATGCGGGCCGAAGTGGTGAAGCAGGACCCCAAGGCCATCGACAGCAGCAAGTTCGAGACGCCGCGCCTGGCCGACATGCTGGCCAAGCCCAACGCCGAACAGCTGGTGCGCGGCATGCGTCTGCACCTGGAAACCAAGGACCTGCTGCCCAACCATGTGGGCGACCAGCTCAACTGCACCAGCTGCCACCTCAATGCCGGCACCGTGGCCGACGGCTCGCCCTTCGTCGGCGTCTCTGCCTTCTTCCCCAGCTACGCGCCCCGGGCCGGCCGCATCATCACCCTGGAGGACCGCATCAACGGTTGCTTCAAGCGCTCCATGAACGGCAAGCCCCTGCCCGTGGAGTCGGCGGACATGAAGGCCATGGTCGCCTACTTCGACTGGATGAAGGGCGCCACCAAGCCGGAGGACAAGGTGCCGGGCCGCGGCATCGGCAAGATCGACCGTTCCCTGAAGCCCAACAGCGACAACGGCAAGAAGATCTACGCCGAGCAGTGCGCCGTGTGCCACGGCGAGAACGGCGAAGGCCTCAAGTCCGCCGACGGCAAGATGGTCTATCCGCCGCTGTGGGGCGACGAGTCCTTCAACATCGGCGCCGGCATGGCCCGCACCTATACCGCCGCCGCCTTCGTCAAACGCAACATGCCTATCGGTTTCCACGGCAAGTTCCCCCTGGGCCAGGGCGGCCTCTCCGACCAGGAGGCCCTGGACGTGGCCGAGTACTTCAGCCACCAGCCCCGCCCGGACTTCCCCGAAAAGGTGAAGGACTGGCCCAAGGACAAGAAGCCGGAGGACGCCCGCTACTGAGGCCCCCCTTCATCCAGCTTTCCGACCCGCCTTGAGCCTGAGGCTGCCGCCCCCTCCCGGGGCGGCTTTTTTCCTGGGGCCGGATCGGGATTGACGTAACCGAGGAGAAACCCGACCCCCAGCCATCTGCATATGCATTCAGAATAGAGAGCGCCCGACCGCTCCGTCACTCATTCCCGAACTTCGAGAGGAGATACCCCATGAGAAAACTGATTACCCCGCTGCTGTCCGGCCTCCTGTTGCTGCCGGCGCTGCTGCCCCTGTCGGCCCAGGCTGTCGACGGCAGCGACATCATGCAGAAGGGCGGCGCCAATCCGGCGGCCATGCCCTGCATCACCTGCCACGGCACCGACGGCAAGGGCATGGCCGCCGCCGGCTTTCCGCGCCTGGCGGGCCTGCCCGAGGCCTACATCGCCAAGCAGCTGGCCGACTTCAAGGCCGGCCGCCGGGAGAATGCGGTGATGCAGCCCATCGCCCAGTCCCTCACGCCTGAGGAAGTGGCCGCCGTGGCCAAGGCCTACGCCGAGCTGCCCAAGGTCAATATCAAGCCCGGCCCGGTGGAGCGGCCCCACCCCGGCAGCGGCGCCTGGATCGCCCTGCGCGGCGCCTGGGAGCGCAACATCCCCGAATGCACCCTGTGTCATGGTCCCGCCGGCGTCGGCGTGGGCGACACCTTCCCGCCCCTGGCAGGCCAGTCCGCCCTCTACATCGAGAACCAGCTGAAGGCCTGGCGCGGCACCAAGGCCGTGGCCGCGACCCGCAAAACCAAGGCGGTGGCCGCCGTGCCGCCCAGCCGTCGCAACGACCCCAACGGGCTCATGGCCCATATCGCCGTGGATTTGAGCGAAGCCGAGATCAAGGCCGTGGCCGACTATTTCGCCGGCCTGGGGGAATCCAAGGAAGCCTTCGACGAAAGCCAGCATCGCCTGCGCTGAGACGAACGTTCCCCCTACATCGAAAGGATTCCCGCCATGAAAAACGCCAAGATTCTTGCCGCCCTGCTGGGCAGCATCTGCCTGTTTGCCGGTGTCGCCCAGGCAGCCGACACCGCTAACACTCCCCGTAATTCCCGCTTGGACGACCAGACCCAGTTGCCCAAGGCTCCGGCCAAGCCGGTGAGCCAGCAGTACTTCCAGCCCCCGGCCGACACCGACATTCCCAACAACGCCTTCGGCGAGCTGGTGCGCCGGGGCCAGGACCTGTTCATGAACACCAAGGCCCTGGCGCCCGAGTACGTGGGCAACGAGATGAACTGCGTGAACTGCCACATCGACCGGGGCCGCAAGGCCAACTCGGCGCCCCTGTGGGCGGCCTATCCCATGTATCCGGCCTACCGCAAGAAAAACAACAAGGTGAATACCTATGTGGAGCGCATGCAGGGCTGCTTCCAGTTCAGTATGAACGGCAAGCCGCCGGCGGCCGACAGCGAAATCCTCACCGCCCTCACCACCTACGCCTACTGGCTGTCCACCGGCGCTCCCACGGGCAAGGCCCTGCCGGGACGGGGCTTCGACGAGCCGCCGCCGCCCAAGGGCGGCTACGACATCGCCCGGGGCAAGGCGGTCTATGAGAAGCAGTGCCAGCTGTGCCACGGCGAAAACGGCGAGGGCAAAAAGGTGGGCGTCACCTCCGTCTTCCCCGCCCTGTGGGGCAAGGACTCCTACAACTGGGGCGCCGGCATGCATCGCATCAACACCGCCGCCGGCTTCATCCAGCACAACATGCCCCTGGGCCGGGGCGAGACCCTCTCGGACCAGGAGGCCTGGGACGTGGCCGCCTACATCAACTCCCACGAGCGGCCCCAGGACCCGCGCCTGATCAACGGCAGCATCGACGAGACCCGCAAGCGCTACCACGCCGACGACGGCGTCAATCTCTACGGCGTGGTGGTGAACGGCAAGAAGCTGGGGCAGGGCGTGCAGTAGGCCCGGCTGTTTCCCTTATTCCCAACCCCCGGAAAGGGGCCATGACAGCCCCCTTTCCTTTTCGCAGCCGTACCGCTCCAGGGACGGCTGCTTTTTTTTTGCTCAGAGGAACATGCCGCCGGAAGCCTCGATGCGCTGGGCAGTGATCCAGCCCGTCTCTTCCGACAGCAGGGCGGCCACGGCATGGCCGATGTCGTCCGGCTGGCCGACCCGGCCCAGGGCGGTCTGGGCGGCGATGAAGGCGTTGAGCTGGGCATTGTCGCGCACGGCGCCGCCGCCGAAGTCGGTCTCGATGGCGCCGGGGGCCAGCACATTGACGGCGATGCCCCGGGGCCCGAGTTCCTTGGCCAGGTAGCGGGTCAACACCTCGATGCCGCCCTTCATGCTGGCGTAGGCGGCGTAGCCGGGCAGGGCGAAGCGGGCCAGGCCGGTGGAGACGTTGAGGATGCGCCCGCCGTCGTTGAGCAGGGGCAGCAGGGCCTGGGTGAGGAAGAAGGGCCCTTTCAGGTGGGTGTTCATGAGCAGGTCGAACTGGGCCTCCGTGGTCTCGGCGAAAGCGGCGTTGATGCCCATGCCGGCGTTGTTCACCAGGAAGTCGAAACGCTCCCGCTGCCAGGTCCCGGCCAGGGCCTGGCGCACCGCCTCGGCGAAGGCGGGGAAGCCGGCGGCTTCATCCACCGCCAGGGGCAGGGCCACGGCACGGCGGCCCAGGGCCTCGATCTGGGCGACGACGGCAGCCGCCTCGTCGGCCCGGCTGCGGTAGGTGAGGATGATGTCCACGCCGCGGACGGCAAGCTTGAGGGCGGCGTTGCGGCCCAGGCCCCGGCTGCCGCCGGTGATGAGTGCGATCTTGGTCATGTCTGGCTCCTTGAAGGTGGGGGAGGGCCGGCTTTGGGGCCGACCGTGGAAGCCAGTCTATTGATCGAAAAGTGTCGGATAAATACGCGGTATTTGTTTAGACTGTTCGTCATTCATAGACAATGAGGGCGCCATGGACCAGCTCGACGCCATGCAAATCTTCCTGCGGGTGGCCGAACTGGCCAGCTTCACCCAGGCCGCCGACAGCCTGGGCCTGCCCAAGGCCAGCATTTCCGCTGCCGTGCAACGGCTGGAGAGCCAGCTCGGCGCCCGCCTCCTGCACCGCACCACCCGCCGGGTGCAGCTGACCCAGGACGGCCAGGCCTACTACGAGCGCAGCCGGGACCTGCTGGCGGACATGGAGGAACTGCAGACCATGTTCCGCCGCGACGAAGCCCAGCTCAGCGGCCGCCTGCGGGTGGACATGCCGGCCGGGACGGCGCGCCACGCGGTCATGCCCCGGCTGCCGGAGTTTCTCGAACGGCACCCGGGGCTGGAGGTGGAAGTGAGCAGCACCGACCGCCGCGTGGACCTGGTGCGGGAAGGCTTCGACTGCGTGCTGCGGGTGGGCGCCCTGGGGGATTCCTCCCTGGTGGCCCGGCCCCTGGGCCAGCTGCGCCAGCTCAACCTGGCCAGCCCGGCCTACCTGGAACGGCACGGCACGCCCCATTCCCTGGAAGACCTGGCCGCCCACCGGCTGATCCATTACGTCCCCATCCTGGGGGGCAAGTCCCCCGGCTTCGAGTACGTGGACGGGGCCGGAGAGCTGCGCCGCATCCCCATGGCCGGGGCGGTGACGGTGAACAATTCGGACGCCTACACCGCCGCCTGCCTGGCCGGCCTGGGCCTCATCCAGGTGCCGCTGGCGGGCATGCAGGCCCTGCTGCAGGCAGGTCTGCTAGTGCCGGTGCTGCCCGGGTTCAACGCCCCTCCCATGCCGGTGCATCTGCTCTATGCCAACCGCCGCCACCTGCCGCGCCGGGTGCGGGTCTTCACGGACTGGCTGGTGGCGGTGGTGGCAGATTACGGCCGGGCCGAAATGCCGGCCTAGGCTGCGCCGGCTTCATTCCGTGGTGCTGGGACTCCAGAAGGCCTGGGAGATGAACGGCTGTTCTGCCAGTTGCCGGGTGAGCCGCTCCAGGTGCTCGCCGTCCACCGCATTGGCGGCGAGGACAGCCTCGATTTCCACCGCATCGTCGCCGAAGGCGTGCACCTTCAGGTCCCGGGTGGGCAAGTCGGCAGCCTCCAGGGCGTTTTCCAGCAGATGCAGGGCCTGCTTCTGGTGGCTTTGCCGGGCGATCACATAGACGGTATTGGTCACTTCCACCGCCAGGGTGTCCATGGGCTGGCGGTTGATGCGGTCCACCACCGGCCGCAGCAGGGTGTTGGAGGCCAGGACGAAGGTGGCGCCGAGCAGGGCTTCCAGCAGCATGTCGGCGCCGGCGCAGGCGCCCACGGCGGCCGAGCCCCACAGGGTGGCGGCGGTGTTGAGTCCGCGCACATTGCCTTCCTCCCGCATGATGACGCCGGCACCGAGAAAGCCGATCCCCGACACCACGTAGGAAATGACGCCGATGGCGCCGGCATGGCCGTTGAGGCGGTTGGCCAGGTCCACGAAAATGGCCGCGCCCACGGCCACCAGCACATTGGTGCGCAGGCCGGCGGTACGTTGCCGGTACTGCCGTTCCAGGCCGATCAGGCTGCCCAGGACGAAGGCGGTGGTCAGGCTCAGGGTCGAGTCGGCCAGGGAGACCAGGTTGATGTTGTCGATGGCTTGCAGGGTCATGGCGTGCTCCAAAAATGGTGCCCCACGGCAACCCGCGAACGAGGACGGGACCGCCTGCCGCACCCATGGCCGCAGCCTTGTCCTGCCATGGGCCGGCAAGGGCAAGGGGGCGCACGGGCTGGAACTCGTCTGCACGGGCGCGGCTGGCGATAAGGTACGAAAAGGGAGGGGGCAAGCCTGGGAATCGTCAATCAGGCTTGGGTTGCCGCATCCCGCCGGGGCGGGATAAGGGCAGGGGAGGCTGCGCGTTATCCGGCCGAGGCTGCTCCGGTCACGGGGACCGGCGCTGTACTGTCACTCGAACATGGGCCCACAGGGGCGCTCCGCGAAAAAAGAAAACCGGCGGATTCTGGAACGTAACTGTATGAAAGTAAAGTGACAGAAATGTGTTCCGGCCGCGGCGCCCGGCATGCATCAGGGACTGCCGTATGGGCGGGGCTGGCGGGCTCGGCATCGGGCCCGGCTCCACCATGCCGCGGTCGGGGGTGATGGCGTTCCGGTGGCAGAAAAAGGGCCGCCCAATGGGCGGCCCAGGATAGTGCCATGGTCCTGACGGCGCCGCCTTCAGGGCCGGGCGAAGTCGATCCGTTCCACCGTGTAGCCCTTCTTCTGCATCAGGGCGGGCAGGCCGGTGGGGCCGAACAGGTGCAGGCTGCCGACGCCGGCGAAGACCCGGCTGCCCTGGCGGTGCAGCTGGTCGATGCGTTTGGCCATGTCCGGGTTGCGCTCGTTGAGCAGGCGCTGCATGGCCTTGCGTTCCACCGGCGTTTCCATGCACTCGCACCAGGCGGGGTAGTCCGCCATGGTGGCGTAATCCCCTTCCTCCCAGGCCTTGGCCAGACGCTTGAGGGCGCCCAGGGCCTTCTCCGACTCCAGGGAATTGAGGCTGGCCTCGACGAAGGCCTGGGTCTCCCGGGGCGTCTTCATGTGCAGGGCTTTCATCTGCAATTCCGGCTCCTCCAGGGAAACCACCGGGCGCTTGGTGCCGTGGCCGAAGCCGGCCAGCATCACGTCCAGGGCGTAGGCCGGGTCCAGCCCTTCCTTCTTCGCCAGCATCACTGTCAGGGTCACCACCTGCAGTTCCGGCGACAGGGCGGCGATGGCGGCGTAGGGCAGGCAGGAGGCCTCTGCCTGGCGACGGATCCGCTCCTGCAACCCGGCCGGCAGTTTTGGCCCCTTGCGGAACAGCATCAGCTGCTGGATGCGGGCGGCGATGGCCGGGTCGAGCACGTCCATCTCCAGGGCCACCGTGTCCGTCTCCGCCATGGCCCGGCGCATCAGGGGGCCCGGGTAGAGCCATTCCTGCTTGCCCACGTGGACCGTGCCGTAGAGGTAAGAAGCACGCCCGTCCTTCTCGATGCGCCAGAGAAAGCCGTGGTCCCGGGCGTTCTTCAGGTATTCCCGGGTCTCCTCCGCCGAGGGCGGCGCGTGCTGGGTGGCGGGGCAGTCCGGCGGCGTCTGGGCCAGTCCCTGGAAGGAGAGAAGCAGGGCGACGGCGGCAAACAGCAGGGTCCGGCAGCGGGCGCGGGGCGACAGGCGTGAGGTATGAGACATGGCGGGAAACATGGCGGGCGTGGCGGTGTTGGCAGATTGCGGCAAAGGGGAATCGGCATTGTCCCCCGACCGGGGGCGTTGGCAAGTACGGTCGGGGCGGCAGGGGGGCTGAGGGCGGCGCTGGTGGCCGCTCTCAGGGCAGGGGCTTGCCGTTGCTTCTGGGGCCGAGGGGAAATTCCGGCGTCTGGCGCGGATCGGGCCAGCCCTGGCCGTGGCTGGCCTCGGGCACCAGCTTCAGATTTTCCTGCCGCAGCCCCAGCAGGGCCGCCGGCCAGCGGCGGGCCAGTTCCGCCGGCATCACCGTGTCCCGCCCGCCGATCCAGTGGATCTGGGAGGTGGCGGCAAGCCGCTGCGCCTGGTCGGCCGGGTTGAGGGAGGTATCGAGGGGCGTCAGCCGGTGGAAGGTGGTCCATGCCCGGTGGTCCAGATTGCCGGCGATGGTCACCAGGCGGGCCACGTCGCTGCGGCGGGCCGCCAGCAGGGCGGCCACGGCGCCGCCGCCCGAGTAGCCCACCAGCACCAGGGTGCGGGCCTCCTGGCGTGCCTTCAGCTGGTCCAGGGCCCGGTCCATGGCGTCGATCACCTCCGGCGCGAAGCGGCCGTCGGTCCAGTAGCGCTGCGCGCAGGGCGCCGCGCCGGGCTCGGCGTACTGGCAGGGCCGGGCCAGGTAGGCCGCCTTGCCTTCCCGCTGGGCCAGGGCCAGTTGCAGCAGCAGGGGCGAGACCGGGGTGGGGTCGGCCGAGGGCTGGCTGGGATTGAGCCAGGCCAGGCCGTCGCCCTCGATATATACCGCCAGGGTGTCCCCCTGGCGGGGCGTCACGGGTTCGTAGGTGCGCAGGGTGAAGGGCGCTGCCGTGAGCGTGCCTTTCTGCCATTGCCTGGCGGCCGCCAGGTTGTCGGCATGGTCCTGCCGTTCGCGGGGCGAGGGCAGGGCGGTGCAGGCGCCCAGGGCCAGGCTGAGGAGGACGAGCACGAATCGGTATTTCACGGACATGGGTATCGGCGCGGAGTGGTCAGGCGAAAACCCGATGATGGCATGAAAATGTCATCGTGGCGGAGCCGTCTGGCGTAATCGGGGCGCATAAGGCGCGTCTTTACAAAAAATAACAGGAAATGACAGCTTCAAGCTTCTGACATTTGTTTACAATCGCGACGACATAACGCAATGGCATTGTCTGGCGGCGTGGAGATTCGCGTCGGGCCGCAGTCGGTAGCCACCGCCGTTGTGCCAGGTCCCTCGTGTGCGCCGAGTTGCCGGCTCGCATTTTTCTTGCCCGTTCTCGTTTCAGGTCCATTGATGATGACTAAGTACCTTCCGGTGAAGCAGGCCCGGCGTGGCTCCCTGCGTGCCTTCGTTCCCGCGCGGCGCAAGACCCTGGCTGCCGCCATCCAGGCCTGCTTCGGTGCCGACTCGCGGCGCTGGCTGGCGACCCTGTGCCTGTCCCTCGGCATGCCTGCGGCCCAGGCCGTCAACGGCAACTGGAACGGCAGCGTCAGTTCCGACTGGGCGACGGCGGGCAACTGGGCCTGGTCCGGCGCGGTACCCACCGCCGGCGACGACGCCCTGGTCAGCGTGGCCACCGGCAGTGTTCCGGTCATTGACTCCTTCACTGCGGCCCACGCCAAGACCCTGGTGGTGGGCGGTGGCAGCAATGGCATCCTGCTCATTCTGGGGACTCTCAATTCCACTTCCGGCCTGCTCGGCAACAACCTGGGCACGCCTACCACCTCCGGCAGCGTGACCGTTGTAGGGAGCAGTGCCAGCTGGAGTAACAGCGGCGATCTCCATATCGGCAACTACGGCGTCGGCGTGCTCGATGTGCGGAGCGGTGCCAGCCTTTCGGCAGGTAATTTCTACCTGGGTTCCACCGGTGGTACCAACGGCAGCCTGATCCTGAGCGGCAGCGGTTCCACCGCCACCAGCGGCGGCTATGCCTACATCGGCAACTCGGGAACGGGCACCCTCGATGTGGGCAGCGGCACCACCCTGACCAGCGCTTCCGGCGGCGTTCTCGGCCTGAATGGCGGCAGCAGCGGCACGGCCACCATCAACGGCACCTGGAACATGGGCAGCGGCAATCTGGTGGTGGGCAGCGGCGGCCAGGGCAACCTGACCATTTCGGCCGGCGGCGACGTCAGCAACGCGGTCGGCAGTATCGGCAGCGCCAGCAACGGCCTGACCAGCAGCGTCACCGTGACCGGCGCCGGCAGCTCCTGGACCAACAGCGACCGCCTTTTCGTCGGCGTCTACGGCAAGGGCCAACTCGACATTCTCTCCGGCGCCACAGTCAGTAGCGGCGATACGGCCCTGGCCCGCTACGCCGGCTCCACCGGCACCGTCAACGTCAGCGGCGCAGGTTCCTCCTGGGGGATCGGCGGTTCCCTGCGGGTGGGCGGCGACATCACCGATGCCGCCAATCCGGGCGGCACCGGCACCCTCAATATCTCGAGCGGCGGCCTGGTGACCAGCACCGCCGGCAGCATCGGCGACAGCCAGAATGCCGTCGGCAGCGTCACCATCGACAACGCCGCCTGGAACATTTCCGGCCGCCTGGGCGTGGGCAACTTCGGCAAAGGCACCCTGACGGTGCAGAACGGCGGCACCCTGACCTCCACCGGCGGTCTGGTGGGCTGGCAGAGCAGCAGCACCAACAACTCGGTGCTGGTGACGGGCGCCGGCTCCACCTGGACCATGAGCGGCAACCTCTATGTGGGCAACGAAGGCCAGGGCACCATGACCGTCAGCACCGGCGGCAAGGTGACCAATGTGGATGGCTTCATCGGCACCCTGGGCAACGGCGTCAGCGAAGTGGTCGTTACCGGCAGCGGCTCCCAGTGGGAGAACCAGGGCGACCTCTTCGTGGGCCAGAGCAGCGGCGGCAAGGGCAAGCTCACCATCAGCGGTGGCGGTACGGTAACTTCCGTGCAGACCATCCTGGGCGACCTGGCCGGCACCACCGGTACGGCGGTGATCACTGGCAGCGGCTCTTCCCTCACCGCCAGCGGCGACTTCAACGTGGGTCGTTTCGGTACCGGCTCCCTGACCCTTAGCAGCGGCGGCACCCTCAGCAGCAATCGAGGCTACGTGGCCAACGAGGCCGGCTCTACCGGCACCGTGCTCATCAGCGGCAGTGGCAGCGGCTGGACCACCACCGGTACCCTGCATGTCGGCTCCCAGGGCAACGGCAGTCTGAGTCTCAGCGATGGCGGCGACATCACCGCCGGCAGCCTGGTCATCGCCCACAGCGCCGGCAGCACCGGCACCCTCAGCATCGGCGCCGAGGAGGGCAGCGCCGCGGCGGCCGCTGGCACCATCCACAGCGGCAGCATCACCCTGGGCGCCGGCAGCGGCACCCTGGTGCTCAACCACACCGACAGCAACTACCAGCTCTCCTCCGTCATCGCCGGCACCGGCAACATCAAGGTGCTGGGCGGCACCACCGTGCTGACGGCGGTCAACACCTTCACCGGCAGCACCAGCATCGCCTCCGGCGCCGGCCTCAGCCTGGCCAACAGCGCCGCCCTGGGCGGCAATGTGACGGTGGCCCACGGCGGCACCCTGACTGCCGGCCAGAGCAATGTGGGCGGCAACATCAGCAATTCCGGCACCCTCTCGGTGCCCGAACAAAGCGGCAGCTACAAAACTCTCAGCGTCGGCGGCAACTACACCCAGGCTGGCAACGGCACCCTGCGCCTGGGCGTCAATGGCACCGGCGCCGGCCAGTACAGCCAGCTTTCCGTCACCGGCAGCGCCAGCCTCAACGGCACCCTGGCGGTGGACGTGGCCAGCGGCAGCCCCCTCACCCTGGGGGACCGCCTCAATTCGGTGATCACCGCCACCGGCGGTGTTTCCGGCCAGTTCTCCAGCATCACCGACAACAGCACCCTGTTCAACCTGAGGGCGGTATACGGCAGCAACGATGTGGACCTGCTTCTGGTGGCCGCCAGCAACAACGCCGTCAGCAGCGCCCTGCAGAGCACCGGCAACAGCCAGGGCGGCGGCGCCGGCGCCGTGCTCGACGCCCTCATCGCCCAGAATCCCACCAGCCAGCTGAGCCTGATGTTCGCGCCCCTGAGCTCCGCCGGCGAAGTCTCCCGGGCCGTTTCCCAGAGCCTGCCCCTGCTCACCGGCAACAACGTGCTGGCCTCCCAGAGCGTCATCGCCAACGTGGGCCAGTTGATCAACAACCGGGTGGCCGCCGTCACCGGCATGGCCTCCGGCGACAGCCAGTTCGCCGACCGCCAGTTCTGGATCAAGCCCTTCGGCTCCCGCGCCACCCAGGCCGACAGCAACGGCTCCGCCGGCTACCACGCCAGCACCGCCGGCATGGTCTTCGGCCTGGACGGCCAGGTGTCCGACGCCGACCGCCTGGGCGTCGCCCTGGCCTATGCCGACGCCAGCGTGGACAACCGCTCCGCCGTCGCCCCCCACAACGCCAGCGTCAAGCTCTACCAGCTGATCGGCTACGGCAGCCGCAACCTGGCGCCCGGCACCGAACTGAGCTGGCAGGTGGACGGGGGCTACAACAGCAACCGGGGCATCCGCGACATCCGCTTCGCCGGCGTCTCCGCCCATTCCAAGTTCGACACCTACACCGCCCACGCCGGCCTGCGCCTGACCCGCAACCTGACGCTCTCCGAGCGCACCGTGGTGGCGCCCTCCGTGGGCCTGGACTACACCTGGATGCGCAACGCCAGCTACCAGGAAAGCGGCGCCGGCGCCCTCAACCTGCAGGTCAAGCGCCAGGACGTGGAGCAGATTCTCCTCTCCGCCGACGCCCGTTTCTCCCACCGCCTGGACAACGGCATCAACCTTCTCGCCAACCTGGGCGCCGCCTACGACCTGCGCAATCAGCAGGCCGCCGTCACCGCCGCCTATGCCGGCGCCCCGGGCTCCTACTTCATCACCAACGGCGTCGAGTCCGACCCCTGGATCGTCCGTGCCGGCCTGGGCCTCTCCAAGCTCACCGCCGGCGGCCTGGAGATCATCGGCCGGGTGGACGGCGAACACCGCCAGGGCTTCAACAACCGCAGCGCCTCCGTCAATCTGCGCTGGGCCTTCTAGGCAGCGCCAGAATCAGGCCGGCCGGTGCCCCCAGGGTGCCGGCCGGCCTTTTTCTTTGCCGACCCAGGGTGATTACTAGGTTGGTGCAAATAAGCGGCTTCGTCAGCTTGGCATCAGGTATGTCGGGAATTGAACGGACATAATGCACGCGAGTCATAGGGCTTATGACTTAGGTCATAAACCAAACTCCAATGCCAACCCGCTCTCCCGAAAGGAGCCGTCATGACGATCGCCAAGCGCCTCGCCATCCTTATTCTCATCGCCGTGGCCGGACTGGTCGTGGTCGGCGCCTTCGGCCTGCGCCAGATGGGCGCCATCAACGCCAACCTCGAGTTCGCCAACGAAAACTCCATCCCCAGCATCCGCATGGTGGCCAACATGGAGTCCTCCTTCTTCCGCCTGCGCACCTTCATGCTCACCTACATCATGAGCCCCGACGCCGAGCGGCCGGCCCTGGCCCAGCAGGTGATGAACAACCGGGAGCGGCTGCAGGGCTACGTCAAGGGCTATGAGCCCCTGGTCAGCGACGACAAGGACAAGGAGTACCTGGAAAACTCCAAGCGCATGCTGGCCGAGTACTTTTCCCTGATCGACCGGCAGATGGCCTCCATCCGCGCCGGCCAGGTGGACAAGGCGAAGGAGGATGCGGTCCTGGCCGGGGCCCTGGGCCGCCGCATCGCCGACAACGTGGAAGCCCACATCAAGTACAACGAGGAACTGGCCACCCAGGAGGTGCGCAAGGCGGCCGAGGCCTACAGCAGCGGCAAGGTGGTCTCCATGATCGTCATGGTGCTGGCCACCCTGGGCGTGGCCGGCCTGGGCTTTCTGGTCTACCGCCATGTGGAGCAGTCCCTGGGCAATATGGTGACCATGTTCAAGCGCATCGAGCACGACCTGGATTTCACCGGCCGCCTCGAGGTGCGGGGCAGCGATGAAGTGGCCCAGGCCTCCACCGCCTTCAACCGCCTGTTGGACCGTCTGCAGGCCAGCTTCCGGGAAATCAGCAGCCACACCGAGGCCGTCAATACGGCCGCCAACCGGGTGGCCAACGCCTCCCACGAAATGTCCATCGCCTCCGGCCACCAGAGCGAAGCCGCCTCCAGCATGGCCGCCACGGTGGAGGAGATGACCGTCAGCATCAACCACGTGGCCGACCGGGCCGGCGAGGCCAACCAGCTTTCCACCGCCTCCGGCGAGCTGGCCCACAAGGGCGAGGGCATCATCGGCGACACCGTGGCCGGCATCAACAGCATCGCCGAAACAGTGCGCCACGCTTCCGAGCAGATCAGCCGGCTGGAGCAGCAAAGCGAGCGCATCAACAACGTGGTGGCAGTGATCAAGGAAGTGGCGGACCAGACCAACCTGCTGGCCCTCAACGCCGCCATCGAAGCCGCCCGTGCCGGTGAGCAGGGCCGGGGCTTCGCCGTGGTGGCCGATGAAGTGCGCAAGCTGGCCGAGCGCACCACCCAGTCCACCCAGGAAATCGCCAGCACCATCCTGGAAATGCAGGCCGGCGCCCAGGCTGCCGTGCAGGGCATCCATGCCGTGGTGGAGCGGGTGGATACCGGCGTCTCCCGGGCCGAGCAGGCCAATCAGGCGATCCAGGAGATCGGCGACGGCTCCCGCCGCACCGTGGATATGGTGGGCGACATTTCCGACGCCATCCGGGAGCAGAGCGTGGCCAGCACCGCCATCGCCCAGCAGGTGGAGAAGATCGCCCAGATGTCCGAGGAGAACAGCGCCGCCGCCCAATCCACCTCCGACACCGCCGGCGAACTGGCCCACCTGGCCCAGGAGATGCAGCAGGTGGTGGCCCAGTACCGGGTGTGAGGGCCAAGGGGTGGGGCCCGAGCCTCACCGCGGCGTAACCAGCACCTGAAGCAGCAAGGAAAAAGGCGCCCATGGGCGCCTTTTTTGTCGCTGCGGGACGGGCTACCAGCCCACGTCCAGCCCGGTTCCTAAGCCCGCACCAGCCGCAGCACGGTGATTTCAGAGGGAGCGCCGAGGCGCTTGGGTGGGCCCCAGTAGCCGGTGCCGCGGCTGGTGTAAACCGTCAGCCGGCCCAGGCGGTGCAGGCCGGCGGTGAAGGGCTGTTGCAGGGGCACGAAGAAATTCCAGGGCCAGAACTGGCCGCCGTGGGTGTGGCCGGAAAGCTGCAGGTCGAAGCCGGCGGCAGCGGCAGCCGGCGCCGAGCGGGGCTGGTGGGCCAGCAGGATGCGGGTTAGCCCCGGCGGGCTGCCGGCCAGGGCCGCCGCCGGGTCGCTCGTCTGGGCCGCATCGAAGGCGCCGGCCGAATAGTCCGTCACCCCGGCTAGCACCAAGCGGGAGCCATGGTGGGCGATGACGGTGTGGCCGTTGTGCAGCCCCTTGAGGCCGATGCGCTCGAACTCCGCCATCCAGGCCCCAGCGCCTGAATAGTATTCATGGTTGCCGGTGACGAAATAGCTGCCGTGGCGACTGCGCAGCTGGCCCAGGGGCGCGGTGTGCTCCCCTAGATGTTCCACGCTGCCATCCACCACGTCGCCGGTGATGGCCACCAGATCGGCCTCCAGCCCATTGACCCGGTTCACGATGGCCTGCACGTAGTCCCGCTTGATGGTGGGCCCCACGTGGATGTCGCTGAGCTGGACGATGGTGAAGCCCTCCAGTTCCGGCGGCAGGCCGGCCAACGGCACCTCCACCCGGACGATGCGGGCCACCCGCCGCGCATTGACGTAGCCGAAAAGGGTGAACAGGCCGGCGGCAGCCACCACCGCCAGGGCCGTGGGCGCCGCCAGGGAGGGCGCGCCCGCCAGCAGCAGGCCCACATCCCGCAGCAGGGTCAGCACCAGCACCGAAGAGAAGAGGCCCATGGCCAGGCTGCCCAGCCAGCTGAGCCGGTCCGCCAGGGATGGGTTGTCGGTGACAAAGCGGCCCAGCAGGCCCAGGGGCACCAGGCAGGCGGAAAGGGCCAGCCCGGCAATGGCCAGGGCCAGGGCGGCGGGATGCAGATCCAGCGACGGCAACAGGCGCCAGCCGATGTAGGCATGCAGGCCGCCCATGAGCGGCAGCACGCGCCACAGGGCCCGGCGCAGGCGGCCGGGCAGGGCGGGCTGGGCCGCAGCAGCGGGCGGTGTGGCCGGGGC
>NZ_JBXAST010000067.1:0-16808 GCF_058809645.1 Azospira sp. MPR-E4
ACCCTGCCCGTCCCGCCTATTCCCCCGCCCGCCAGGAGCCCTTTGCCGCCGACGGCGGCCGGGAAGTGATCAGCGTCAGCAGCCTCAACCGCCTGGCCCGGCAGCGGCTGGAATCCGCCTTTCCCCTGTGCTGGGTCAGCGGCGAAATCTCCAACCTGACCGTGGCCGCCTCCGGCCACGCCTATTTCTCCCTCAAGGACCCCCAGGCCCAGGTGCGTTGCGTCATGTTCCGCAACAAGGCCCAAACCCTGGGCTTCCGCCTGGAGAACGGCCTCCAGGTGGAGGCCCGGGTGCTGGTCTCCCTCTACGAGCCCCGGGGCGACTTCCAGCTCAATGTGGAAGGCATGCGCCGGGCCGGCCAGGGCGACCTCTACGAGCGCTTCCTGCGGCTCAAGGCCAAGCTGGAGGCCGAAGGCCTCTTCGCCGCCGAGCGCAAGCGTCCCCTGCCCGCCCATCCGCGCACCCTGGGCATCGTCACCAGTCCCCAGGCCGCCGCCCTGCGCGATGTGCTGACCACCCTGGCGCGGCGGGCGCCCCATGTGAAGGTGGTGCTGTACCCCACCCTGGTCCAGGGCGAGGAAGCGCCGCGCCAGATCGCCGCCGCCATCGAGACCGCCGCCAGCCGCCGGGAATGCCAGGTGCTGCTGGTGGTGCGCGGCGGCGGCAGCATCGAGGACCTGTGGGCCTTCAACGACGAAGGCGTGGCCCGGGCCATCGCCGCCTGCCCCATGCCCGTGGTCAGCGGCGTCGGCCACGAGACCGATTTCACCATCGCCGACTTCGCCGCCGACCTGCGCGCCCCCACCCCCACGGCCGCCGCCGAACTGGCCAGCCCGGACCGGGATGCGCTGCGCGACCACCTGCAACGCCTCGCCGGCCAGTTCTTCCGCCACATGCACCGCCGCCTGGAGGAAGCCCAGCAGCGCCTGGACTGGAGCGCCCGCCGCCTCAAGCACCCGGCCGAACGCCTGGCCCTGCAGCAGCAGAATCTCCATGCCCTGGGCCAGCGCCTGCAACACGCCCTGGGCCGCCGCCTGGAACGGGCCGGCTTCGATCTGGAGCGGGCCCGCCAGCGCCTGCGCCTGGCCCGGCCCCAGCCGGGGGCCCAGGCCGCCCGCCTGGAAGCCCTGCAGCGCCGCCTGGCCAACGCCCAGCAGCGCGCCCTGCAGACCCGCCGCGGCCAGCTGGAACGCCTCGCCGCCGGCCTCACCCACCTCAACCCGGAGGCCGTGCTGTCCCGGGGCTATGCCATCGCCTTCGACCAGCAGGGCCAGGCGGTCCACGATGCCGGATCACTGGCGGCGGGCCAGCGCCTGACCCTGCGCCTGCACCGGGGCGAACGCCAGGTGGAAGTGCGGGGCGAATCCGACAGCGCCGCCGGAGCGAACTGATCGATCCCGGGGAACCGCCGCCGACTTGCGTTGTCTGTGGTGCTGCGACTGTCTAGAATTGACGGTTACCCCAACCAACCCGCCTACTAAACGGAGAATAAGATGGAACATCAACTGCCCGCCCTGCCCTACGCCAAGAACGCCCTGGCTCCCCACATTTCCGAAGAAACCTTCGACTACCACTACGGCAAGCACCACCAGGCCTACGTGACCAACCTGAACAACCTGATCAAGGGCACCGAGTACGAGAACCTGGGTCTGGAAGAAATCTTCAAGAAGGCCCCCGCCGGCGGCATCTACAACAACGCCGCCCAGGTGTGGAACCACACCTTCTTCTGGAGCTCCATGAAGCCCGCCGGCGGCGGCGCTCCTGCTGGCGCCCTGGCTGATGCCATCAACAAGAAGTGGGGGTCCTTCGACGAGTTCAAGAAGGCCTTCACCGCCTCCGCCGTGGGCAACTTCGGTTCCGGCTGGACCTGGCTGGTGAAGAAGGACGACGGCTCCGTGGACATCGTCAACACCGGCGCCGCCGGCAACCCCCTGAAGACCGGCGAAGGCAAGCCCCTGCTGACCATCGACGTGTGGGAACACGCCTACTACATCGACTACCGCAACGCCCGCCCCAAGTTCGTCGAGACCTTCCTGGCTTCCCTGGCCAACTGGGACTTCGCTGCCCAGAACTTCGCCTGATCACCTGATCTGGCCGCAAAACGGGACTGGCAACAGTCCCGTTTTTTTATGCCCGGATTTTTCTAGCAATCATGCTGCAAGCCACCGACGCCTTCACCCTGGCCTGCCGCCACGACGATTTCAGCGACTGGCACCAGGGCCGGCGCTGCTACGCCGTGTGGGCCATTGCCGCCGACACCCCGGCGCTGACCGCTGCCGTGGACGGCCTCAAGGCGCAGCTGGCACCCTGGCTGCTGCCTGGCTACCGGCGCCAGCCCCACATCACGGTGGCCCTGGGCGGTTTTCCCGCCCCGGCGCGGCAACGGGCCGACGACTACAGCCCCGCCTGCCTCGCCGCCCAGGTGGCGGCCCTGGAGCGGGCAGCGCCACCGCCCTTTTCCCTGGAACTGGGCCCCTGCGCCACCTTCGCCTCGGCCCCCTACCTGGCGGTGGGTGGTGACGGCCCCAGCCTGCTGCAACTGCGCCAGGCCCTGCTCGACTCCCATCCGGAGCGGGATGACTTCCCCTACACCCCCCACTTGACCCTGGGCCTCTACGGCGACACCTATCCCCTGGCACCCATGCAGGCGCGGCTGCAGGGCCTCGCCCCGGGACCGGGCCTGGTGCTGCCGGTGCGCCACCTGGACCTGATGACCTACGCCGCCGCCACCATCGGCGGCCCCCTGCACACCGTGGCCCGCTTCGACCTGCAGCAGCGGCGCCTGGAAGCGGAAGCGCAAGCCCTGGCCGGGCTCTTTACCCAGCTTTAACCGACGCCGGGTAGTCGCCGGCGCCCGGCTGGATTACAGTCACGGCAACGTCATTGCCCCGGATACCGCCGTGCTGCCCGAGAACGCCACCCCCAGCGCCATCGTCAAATACCTCAACCAGTACGTCATCGGCCAGGAAGAGGCCAAGCGCGTGCTGGCGGTGGCGGTCTACGCCCACTACCGCAAGCTCACCGCCGCCGGCGAGACGGTGCGCCTGGACAAGAGCAACGTCCTCATCATCGGCCCCACCGGCACCGGCAAGACCCTGCTGTGCGAGACCCTCTCCCGCTTCCTGCAGGTGCCCTTCGTCACCACCGACGCCACCTCCCTGGCCCAGACCAAGTACGTCGGCGAGGAGATCGAGGCCATCCTGCTGCGCCTGCTGGAAAAGGCCGGCGGCGACACGGAGCGGGCCGGGCGCGGCATCGTCTTCATCGACGAGATCGACAAGCTCAAGGCCCGCCCCGGGGAAGCGGCCCGGATCCAGGCCACTTCCGGCGAGAGCGTGCAGCACGCCCTGCTGAAGATCATGGAAGGCTATCCGGTACGGCTGCCGGACAACCGCAGCATCGACACCTCGGGCATCCTCTTCATCTGCGGCGGTGCCTTCGTCGGCCTGGAGCAGATCATGGAGAAGAGCCACAGCTTCGGCTACATCGGCACCGGCGAGGACGACAACCAGAACATCCTGGACCGCCTCAACAGCCGGGTGAAGCCCACCGACCTCTTCGAATTCGGCCTGATCCCCGAATTCACCGGCCGCCTGCCGGTGGTGGCCCGCTTCCAGGACCTCTCCAAGGCCATGCTGGTGCGGGTCATGACCGAGCCGAAGAACTCCCTCTACAACCAGTTCCGCCTGCTGCTGCAAAGCGAGGGGGTGGAACTGCAGATCGAGGCGGCGGTATTCCAGCAGATCGCCGAAATCGCCTTCGAGTACAAGACCGGCGCCCGCAGCCTGCGGGGCATCTTCGAGGAACTGCTGACCCCGGTGCTCTACGCCGTGCCCGACCACAAGGAAGTGAAGAAGGTGGTCATCAAGTCCCTCTTCGAAGACCCCAGCTACTACAAGTAAGCGCAAAGGCTCCAGCATGACCTACGGCATCACCGACCTGGCCACCTTCATCCTCGGCACCATCTTCATCGTACTGCTGCCCGGGCCCAATTCCATGTACGTCACCCTGGTGGCCTCCCGCTGGGGCATCGCCGCCGGCTACCGGGGCGCCTGCGGCATCTTCCTCGGCGACCTGATCCTGATGATCCTGGCCGCCTCCGGCGTCGCCTCCCTGCTGGTGGCGGTGCCGGCCCTGTTCATGGTGCTCAAGTACGCCGGCGGCGCCTACCTGGTGTGGCTCGGCATCGGCCTGCTGCGGGCCGCGGTGCAGCGCTGGCGCGGCATCGAGGCGCCCGCCAGCCGCCTGAGCGAAGGCGACGCCCGCCAGCCCTTCCGCACCGCCCTCGTCATCAGCCTGATGAACCCCAAGGCCATCCTCTTCTTCGTCTCTTTCTTCATCCAGTTCGTCTCCCCGGACTACCCCCACCCGGCCCTGTCCTTCCTCATCCTCGGCGCCATCGTCCAGTTCTGCAGCGCCCTCTACCTCTCCGCCCTGATCTTCGGCGGCAGCTACCTGGCCGATGCCTTCCGCCGGCGCCGCCGTCTCTCCGCCGGGGCCACCGGCGCCGTCGGCGGACTCTTCATCGGCTTCGGAGTGAAGCTGGCGGGCGCCAGCCTGCGCTGACCGCACGGGGCAGGCTGGCCGCCGCACCAAGAAAAAAGGCGCCCACGGGCGCCTTTTTCGTTCCCTGCCGAGGGCCAGTCTCAGGTGGCATTGACCTCGGGATTGTCGGAGAGGGAGACGAAGGACATGGTGCGGCCGTCGAGGGCGTCGATGGCGCCGTTCTCGATGTCGTAGATCCAGCCGTGCAGGTTCAGCTTGCGCTGGGCCAGGGCCAGGGCCACCGCCGGATGGGTGCGGATGTTGGCCAGCTGGGCGATGACGTTCTCCCGCACCAGGTCGTCGGCCCGCTCCCGGGGCGTGGCGTATTCCCTGGCGGAGATGATGGCCTTGGCCGCATCCGCATAGCGCAGCCAGTGGGCCACGGCCGGCAGGTGGTCGAGGCACTGGCAGCTGGAGATGGCCGCCATGGCGCCGCAGTTGGAGTGGCCGCAGATGACCACGTCGGTCACCTTGAGCACGGAGACGGCGTATTCCACGGTGGCGGAAACGCCGCCGGGCTCGGGCCCGTAGGAGGGCACGATGTTGCCCGCGTTGCGGATGACGAAAAGATCGCCCGGTTCCTGCTGGGTCAGCAGCTCGGGCACCACCCGGCTGTCGGAGCAGGTGACGAAGAGCACCTTGGGACTCTGGCCGTCGGCCAGATGGCGGAACAGTTCCGAACGGGCCGGGAAGACCTCTTTCTGGAACTTGAGAAAACCATCAATGATCTTTTGCACTTGGAAGCACCCATGAACTGAGGGAATGTGGGACCGCCGCCATTATCCCCCATGCCGCCGGAGGAACAAGGCAGGGGCCGCAGGCCCGCTGCCCGGCCCGTCGGCGGAGCGCCTGCCGGCGCCGGGCCCCACGCCTCCGGCAATGTTGGCGGCCGAGATGACGGCGGCGCTTCGACCGCGCCGCCCGACGGGGAGTTCAGGCCTGTCGGCTCCGCCGCCCCACCCGGGTGGCTGGCACTACAGCCAGCCCCGGGTGATGAATTCCATGATCGGGTAGAGGCGCTTTTCCAGCACCTTGCCATGCACCGCCTCGACGATGCGCGACACCCCGGCGGCGTAAGGCGCCTCCCCCTGGACCCGGGTTTCCAGGCGCAGGCTGCAGGCCCCGTCGCTGATGCTGAGGCGGTGGAAGGCATGGCGCGGCAGGTCGGCCTCGGGAATGCCCAGCTCCTCCCGCTGCACCCGGGGGTCCCGCACCGAACGGATCGCCTCCGGCCCCAGGCCGACGGAAGCCGCCAGATTCACCGCCGTCCCCGGCACCGAGCTTTTGCTCGCCTGGTGGGACTCCACCAGTTCCATCTCGTAGCCGCGGAAGAAATGGCCGCTGGCCTCCAGCATGGCCATGAACTTGAGCATCAGGATATTGGTGTTGGGGCACAGCAGCACCGGGAACTCCGGCGCCTCCCGCTCCAGGGCGGAGCCGGTGGCAAGCTCGATCAAGGGCGACGCCGTGGCGCGGCAGAAAGCCGCCACCGCCTCCAGCTCCCGCCCCGAACCGGCATGGACGACGATGGCCGGTTCGTCCTCGGCCTGCCGGCCCCAGGGCACAACCTGAAAGGGATGGCCCAACTGGTGGGAAGCGAGGAGCTCACTGGCGAGCTTGCCGGTACCGACGATGACGACTTGCATGGGAAGGCGGGAGGAAGAGAGAAGCGGGAGTATAGCGAAGCTCCGACGCCCTGCTCCTGCCGGCGCCTCTATCAGGCCATCGCATCACCCAGGAACACATCCACGTACTTCAGGAAATGTTCGAGAAAATCGAGCAGGAGGAGCAACGCCTGGTACGGGCGGAAATGCGGCTGGAGTGGTGGCAGTAGTTATTGGAGGAAGCTATGGAGGGAGGAATGGCTTTGCTAGCGCTGCTGGAGAGGAAAGCCCGTACTGAACGTACCCATCCACAGAACAGGAGAGACATCTGATGCTTTTTCCATTTCTGCCATCGACTCTAAGAGCGACCTTAGGAAAGCGAACAGTCAGAACGTGGCGCTAAACGGACGACGAAAAGCGGCGCGTAACGACGTATTTATTCGATTCGTTTGAGCGCTGGGTTAGCCAAAATGTTTCTTCCTATGGCAATTGGGGCAGAGTGCAACTGCATTTTCAACAGTGTCATAGCCCCCATCTGAAAGTTGTTTACGGTGATGTACTTCGAGGTATGGAGTCCCATTCGAAATTCTGACAAAGGGAGCGGCTTCTCTACATTCTTCACAACTTCCGCGGGCCCGATGCAATACCTCGGCTACAACATCTGGGTTCCTTACATAGGCCGAAACCTTTCGCCATACTTTTCTAGGCTCAGGGCTGGCATTTTTCAATCTTTCCTTACGTTCACTCTCTGGACTATCAAGCGCTTTCTTGACGGCTTTATCAAACTCAACCTGACTGTGCTCGTTTTCAAAATCAAAACCGGTCAAGCAGTGCTTCGTGATGAGTTGAGTGAGAGTGCTAAGATTGCGCGGATTCTTTAGTTCTAGCTCTTTCCAGTAGTTAGACCTTAACTGAACTTTTGCACCAACAGATCCATTATTGCGAGCACGTAAAATGACGTAACCACCTGATTTTTTGCTATTGAACCGATATTCTGCTGGAGCAAAATCGACAAAGCCTGACAGATCACCACCGTAGCCTACTTCGAGAGCGCGAATTGCTTCCAGTAATAGCGAGGACCTTCCAGGATTTGCATTAATCCAACTCTGCGCTTTAGGTTTTTGATCTAGGTTTCTTGATCTGGGACTTTGCATAATATTTGGGACCGCTCGCTTACTGGTTAACGTGACATTGGGACGCCTGTACGGCTTTTCACGCAGATCCGTTCGACTGCTTGGTTACAGCCCATCGTTTTCGTAGCGCTGAAATATGTCGTTCATAACTTGAAATTCGTCGAGCATTGGTATTGGATATGTCGCAACAGATGAGCGTCGTGGCAATTTCTTAAGCAAACATTCGCTTTGCCTAGAAAAGTAAGAAAAGAGCGCACTCCACGGCCTGTCTTCATTCACCGATAGGAGTCGTACTCTGAACTGCATGACATCACCAACGCTGGTAACAGAGCAACAGTTGATACCACACCAACCGCTGAGGTCTTCAATATCAAAGCTAAAGTAGCGCATCAAGTTGGCAGAATCGAATCCCCCCTTATTGTTTCTCAACAGACGGACTCGAAAATAAACACAGTCGTCGATAACATCATATTGGTATGGAATTCGCGACTGTCTCCGCAGCAAGATCATGAGAAGACGATTGATCCTGCCGAACTGGCCAGCGGTTCGGGCCACGCTGTCAACCATGGCCTTTGACTTGCGAATTAGTCCTCGGTGCTTTCCGCGACGTCGAGGCAAAGGACTCGCAAGCAAAGGCCGCGGCACACCTTTCTTTACACCTTCAATATCTGGAGCTGATGAAGAATAGAGATCAATGTGCTTAAGTGCGACACCTAGGGCATCAGCAGAGAATAGTTCCGTTCGTCCGTCACCCTCTTCAAAGGGGACAGAATATTGCGACAAAAAGAAGTGAAGCGATTTCTCCAGTTTGAATATCACTTCCAACGGCGCACGCAGGTAATACGACGCCTCATAGTCGGCCTCTCCCCACCAACGTCTTAGGGTTTGGATTCTGTTATGGATGTCATCAGCTTTGCCGATTTTTATGATCCCTCGTTCCGGGAATATCAGGAGATACAGATTGGTTGTCTCTGCCACAGTTGAGTGCTCAAACAGTTAATAGGCGGACTCACCGGTCCGTTTACACATACAGAAAACCGCTGCACTGTATTAAATTCATCTGGGATGTCTCAAATGTCGCTTGGTTGTGGATTTACGAAAATGAAGACGCAGGCCAAGTGTCAATCCATTTCGCATTTTCTTCAAGGATGCTCCAGAACTCCTGATGTCGGCCATCTGACAGCTTCGGCAAAGGACAGCTCCTGACCCCTTCCAGTCATCAACAGCCGAACTACTTAAAGGAAGTGTTCAGCCTCCAGTGCTGGACATGAAGCGCAGGATTTTCGGCTGCGCCATGGCGGCGGTGAAGTCGTGGGCCTGGGCTTTGAGGCCCATGCCGGTGGCGATGGCGGCGCCGAGGGGGGCGTCGTCCTGGGGATGGGCGCGCAGGAGAGGTAGGAGGGGGATGGCGCCGTCGTCCCCCAGGCAGGGGTAGAGGGTGCCCTGGGCGCTGATGCGCACCCGGTTGCAGGTGTCGCAGAAATTGTGGGAATGGGGGGAGATGAAGCCGACCCGGCTGTCGCTGCCGCCGACCCACCAGTAGCGGGCGGGGCCGCCGCTGTTCTCCAGGGTGGGGATCAGCTCGAAGCGCTCGGCCAGGCGGGCCCGGGCGGCATCGCTGGAAAGATAGGTGGCGCTGCGGTCGTGGCCGGTGTCGCCGAGGGGCATTTCCTCGATCAGGGCCAGGTCGATGTTGCGGGCCACGGCGTAGGCCAGCAGGTCGCCCAGCTCGTCGTCGTTCACGCCCTGCTGCATCACGGCATTCAGCCGGATGCGGGAGAAGCCGGCGGCCAGGGCCGCTTCCACCCCGTCCAGCACCTTGGTCAGGTCGCCGATGCGGGTGATGGCGCGGAAGCGCTCGGGGCGCAGGGTGTCCAGGCTGATGTTGAGGCGGCTGACGCCGGCCCGGCGCAGGTCTGCGGCGTGGCGGGCAAGCTGGGAGCCGTTGGTGGTGAGCACCAGCTCCTTCAAGCCTTGCAGCCTGCCGATCTCCTGCAGCAGCCAGAGGGCGTTGCGCCGCACCAGGGGCTCGCCGCCGGTGATGCGCACCTTGGTCACGCCGAGGGAGACGAAGATGCGCACCAGGCGCAGGGCTTCTTCCAGGCTCAAGACGGCGCCGTGGGGCAGGAAGGTCATCTCTTCCGCCATGCAGTAGGTGCAGCGGAAGTCGCAGCGGTCGGTGATGGAGAGGCGCAGGTAGGTGATGCGGCGGCCGAAGCGGTCCACCAGGCCGCCAGGGGGCAGGTGCAGCGGGGCGCCAGGGGGCGCCTGCTCTGAAATCATTGCCGGGCGGGCCTTACATCAGGGTACGGCCGCCGGAGCGCGGCGGCAGCGGCTCCTGGCTGGCACTGCCCTGGGATTGGCCCAGGGGGCGGGTCGCAGCCACGCCTTCGGCGGCCAGGTATTCCGGATGGCTGTAGATGACCAGGCGGGAACCCCGGGCGAAACCGGCCAGGGTGATGCCGCTTTCTTCGGCCAGGCGCACCGCCAGGCCGGTGGGGGCGGAGATGGCGACCAGGCAGCCGATGCCAGCGGCGGCGCATTTCTGCACCATCTCGTAGCTGGCCCGGCTGGAGGTGAGGACGAAGCCGGCGGCCGGGTCGATGCGGCTCTTGGCCAGCCAGCCCACCAGCTTGTCGAGGGCGTTGTGGCGGCCCACGTCCTCGCGCAGGGTGCGGATGTTGCCCAGGTTGTCCACCCAGGCGGCGCCATGGACGGCGCCGGTGATGCGGTGCAGCTGCTGCCAGTCGGGCAGCTGGTCCAGGGCCCGGGCCACGGCGGCCACGGGCAGCAGCAGGCCCCGCTGCAGGGGCCTGTAGGGCCGGGCCACGGCGTCCAGGCTCTCGACGCCGCAGAGGCCGCAGCCGGTGCGGCCGGCCAGGTTGCGGCGACGCTCCTTGAGGGCGACGAAGCGGCGGGAGGAAATTTCCAGATGCACTTCCAGGCCCTGGCAGCCGGAAACCACCTCGACGCCGTACAGCTCGGACGGCGACTCCAGGATGCCTTCAGTGAGGGCGAAGCCCAGGGCCATGTCTTCCAGGTTGTCCGGCGTGGCCAGCATCACCGCGTGGGAGATGCCGTTGAAGACCAGGGCCACGGGCACCTCTTCCACCACGTGGTCGTCGCAGGTCTCGGCCTCGCCGCCATTGAGGCGCAGCACCGTGGTGCGGCAGACGGTAGCGTGTTCGGGGCCTTCCAGCTCGTCGTCGAACTGGGTGCCGTGGAGAAGATGCAGGGATTCGCTGGCCATGGTCGTGTGTCCTGTACTGCAAAGATGGGGCTGCAAGGGCCGGAGGCTGCAAGCGCCGCCCCCGGCCGCAACGTCAGGGAATCAGGGGATCAGGATTCCTTGCCGGTCATTTCCCGGAACCACTTGGGATGGTGCTTGCGCGCCCAGGCGTGGGTGACCACCCCTTCCACCATGGCGCGGATGGTGCCCTGCACCCAGAGGGCGGCATAGACGTGCACGATGATGCTGGCGATCAGCACCAGGGCGCTGGCGGCATGGACCAGCAGAGCCACCCGGATCAGGGGAATGGGAAAGTAGAGGGCGAAGTAGGGACGCCAGGCGATGACGCCGGAGATGAGCAGCAGGGCCATGCAGCCCACCATCACCCAGAACATGCCCTTCTGGCCGCCGTTGTAGCGGCCGATGTCGCCCACCTCGTTGCCCTTCATCACTTCCTTCACCGACTTCATCCACTTCACGTCCTCGCTGGTGACGAGGTTGTGGTGCCAGTAGCGGAAGAACTGGCGGGCGAAGGCGATGAACATCACCACCCCGACGAAGGGGTGCACGATGCGGGCCAGCTGGGGCGTGCCGAAGACGCCGGTGAGCCAGAAGAAGGCCGGGTAGAAGAAGGCCAGACCGGAGATGGCCAGCAGGATGAAGCACACCGCCACCACCCAGTGGTTGATGCGCTCGGCGGCGTTGTAACGCTGGATCAGTTGCTCTTTCATTTGGTCACCTCTTCTTCAGCCTCGTGTTCGTCCTCGGCCCGGTTGGGGCCCACGGTGATGTAGTGGAAGAAGCCGAACAGGCCGGCGGCGGCGATGCCCAGAGTGGCGACGGGCTTGAGCAGCCCCTTCCACAGGCTGACCGTGGTGCTGATGGCCGGGTCCTTGGGCAGGTTGTTGTACAGCTCGGGCTTGTCGGCGTGGTGCAGCACGTACATCACGTGGGTGCCGCCCACCCCTTGCGGATCGTAGAGGCCGGCGTTGTCGTAGCCCCGGGACTTGAGGTCGGTGACGCGCTTTGCCGCCACTTCCTGCATGTCCTCCTTGGAGCCGAACTGGATGGCGCCGGTGGGGCAGGTCTTGACGCAGGCCGGCTCCTGGCCCACGGCCACCCGGTCGGAACACAGGTTGCACTTGTAGGCCTTGTTGTCCTTCGGGTTGATGCGGGGCACGTTGAAGGGGCAGCCGGAAACGCAGTAGCCGCAGCCGATGCAGTTTTCCTGGTGGAAATCGACGATGCCGTTCTTGTACTGGATGATGGCGCCGGGGGAGGGGCAGGCCTTGAGGCAGCCCGGGTCGGCGCAATGCATGCAGCCGTCCTTGCGGATCAGCCATTCCAGCTTGCCGCCGCTGACGTCGGGCTGCTCCACCTCGTTGAAGCGCATCACCGTCCAGGCCTGGGCGGAAAGGTCGGTGGGGTTGTCGTAGACGCCGACGCAGCTGCCCACGTCGTCACGCAGCTCGTTCCATTCGGAACAGGCCACCTGGCAGGCCTTGCAGCCGATGCAGACGGAAACGTCGATGAGTTTGGCCACTTCCAGGGGATTGCGGGCCTGGGGGGCCGCCGTCGGGCTGGCCGAGCGGCGCAGGATGTCGAGAGATTGCAGAGCCATGTGTTCTTGCTCCTCAAGCCTTTTCAATGTTCACAAGGAAGGCCTTGTATTCCGGCGTCTGCGTGTTGCAGTCGCCCACGGCGGGGGGCAGGGTGTTGGAGAGGAAGCCCTTCTTGGCCACCGTCTCCCAACCCCAGTGCAGGGGAATGCCGACCTGGTGCACGGTCTGCTTGTTCACCATCAGGGCCTTGATGCGCTTGGTCACCACGGCCTTGGCCTTGATGTAGCCGCGCTTGGAACTGACCTTGACCCAGTCCCCGGCCTTGATGCCCTTCTCGGCGGCCAGGGCCTCGCCCACCTCGACGAACTGCTCCGGCTGGGCGATGGCGCTGAGGCGCACGCTCTTGGTCCAGAACTGGAAGTGCTCGGTGAGGCGGTAGGTGGTGCCCACATAGGGAAATTCCTTGTGGGTGCCGAGGCGTTCCTTGTCCGCCTTGAAAATGCGCACCGCCGGGCTGGTCACCACCTTGGGATGCAGGGGGTTGGTGCCGAGGGGGCTTTCCATGGGTTCGTAGTGCTCGGGGAAGGGGCCGTCCACCAGCTTGTCGGTGGCGAACAGGCGGCCCACGCCTTCCGGATTCATGATGAAGGGGTTCATGCCCGAATCCGGGGCCGCATCCACCTTGAAGTCGGGCACGTCGGCGCCGGCCCACTTCTCGCCGTTCCAGGCGATCAGCTTGCGCTTCGGGTCCCAGGGCTTGCCGGCGGCGTCGCAGGAGGCCCGGTTGTAGATGATGCGGCGGTTGGCCGGCCAGGCCCAGGCCCAGCCCGGAGTGTTGCCCAGGCCCGTGTCGGTGTTGTCGCGGCGGGCCATCTGGTTGCCGGCCTGGGTCCAGCAGCCGGCGAAAATCCAGCAGGCGGACATGGTGGAGCCATCGTCCTGCAGCACGGCGAAGCCGGGAATCTGCTCGCCCTTCTTCACCAGGAACTGGCCCGGATTCTTCGGATCGGGAATGTCCGCCAGGGCGCGGCCGTTGAGTTCCTTGGCCAGCTCTTCCGGGGTCGGATCGTAGGGGTTCTTGTAGGGCCAGGAGAGGTTGAGGATGGGCTCGGGCACGGCGCCGCCCTGCTCCTGGTACAGCTTCTTCAGGGCCATGAACAGCTCGGCGATGATCTCCTGGTCGGTCTTGGCCTCGCCCGGGGCGTCGGCGCCCTTCCAGTGCCACTGCAGCCAGCGGGAGGAATTGACGATGGCGCCGTCCTCTTCCGCGAAGCAGGTGGAGGGCAGACGGAACACCTCGGTCTGGATGCTGGCCGGGTCCACGTCGTTCAGCTCGCCCTGGTTCTGCCAGAAGGTGGAGGTCTCGGTGGCGATGGGGTCGATGATCACCATGTACTTCAGCTTGGCGAAGTCGGCGGCGGTCTTCTTGGCATCGGGGAAGGAGGTCAGGGGATTGAAGCCCTGCACGATGAAGCCGTTCACCTTGCCCTGGTGCATCAGGTCCATCACCTGCAGCACGTCATACATCTTGTCCCACTTGGGCAGCCAGTCGTAGCCCCAGTTGTTCTCCTTGGTGGCCTTGTCGCCCCAGAACCACTTCATCAGGCTGACGAAGAACTTGGGGGTGTTGCCCCAGTAGTTCAGCTGGCCCGGCTGCAGGGCCTTGGGCGTGGTCTTCTCCAGGTAGTCGGCGAAGGTCGGATGGGCCTTCTCGCTGGGCAGGGTCAGGTAGCCGGGCAGGCTGGTGGACAGCAGGCCCAGGTCGGACAGGCCCTGGATGTTGGAGTGGCCGCGCAGGGCGTTCACGCCGCCGCCGGGCATGCCGATGTTGCCCAGCAGCAGCTGGATCATGGCCATGGTGCGGATGTTCTGGGCGCCCACGGTGTGCTGGGTCCAGCCCAGGGCATAGAGGATGGTGCCGACCTTGGTCGGCACGCAGGTCTCGCCCAGATGCTTGCAGACGGAGAGGAAGCCTTCCTTGGGGCTGCCGGTGAGGTCGGAGACCACTTCCGGCGTGTAGCGGGCGTAGTGGGCCTTCATCAGGTTCCACACGCAGCGCGGGTGCTGCAGGGTCGGGTCGGTCTTGGCCTGGCCCTTGGCGTCCAGCTCGTAGCTCCAGGAGCCCCGGTCGTACTTGCCCTTGGCCTCGTCGTAGCCGGAGAAGAGGCCCTCGTCGAAGGTGAAGCCTTCATTGACGATGAAGCTGGCGTTGGTGAAGGACTTGACGTAGTCCCACTGGATCTTGTCGTTGCTCACCAGCCAGTTGATGATGCCGCCCAGGAAGGCGATGTCGGAACCGGCGCGGATCGGCACGAATTCGTCGGCGACGGCGGCGGAGCGGTTGAAGCGCGGGTCCACCACGATCAGCTTGGCGCCCTTCTTCTTCGCCTCGATGGCCCACTTGAAGCCCACCGGGTGGGCCTCGGCCGGGTTGCCGCCCATGATCAGGATGAAGTCGGCGTTCTTGATGTCCACCCAGGTGTTGGTCATGGCGCCGCGGCCGAAGGTGGCGGCCAGGGCGGCCACCGTGGGGCCGTGGCAGACCCGGGCCTGGGCGTCGGTACCGACGATGCCCAGGGAGCGCATGAACTTCTGGGTCAGGATGCCGGTTTCGTTGGAAGAGGCGGAGGCGGTCAGCATGGCGGTGGACAGCCAGCGGTTCACCGTCACGCCGTCGGCGTTCTTGGCGACGAAGTTGGCGTCCCGGTCGGCCTTCATGTGCTTGGCGATGCGCTCCACGGCCTCGTGCCAGGAGATGCGCTTCCATTCCTTGCTGCCCGCTTCCCGCACTTCCGGGTACTTGAGGCGGTTGGGGCTGTGGATGAAGTCCAGCAGGCCCGCGCCCTTGGGACACAGGGAGCCGCGGCTGACGGGGTGATCCGGGTCACCCTCGATGTGGATGATCTCCTGCTTGGCGTTCTTGGCGCCGTCGCCCAGGCTGTACATGAGCAGGCCGCAGCCCACCGAACAGTAGGTACAGGTGTTGCGGATTTCCTTGGCCCGGGTCAGCTTGTACTGACGTACCTCGGCCAGGGCGGTGGCGGGCGAAAAGCCCAGGGCCACCAGGCTGGAAGCGGAAAGACCCGCCGCCGAAACCTTGAAGAACTGCCGTCGTGTGACTTGCATGAATCCTCCCTTGAAAGCGGAATTGCCGTGCTCCGGGCCGCCCGTGCAGAAGTCGCCTGACCTTCCGCCGGACCATCGCCGCCCACGGCTCGGGGAACATTTCGCACTTTCCGTGCCACCCGCCAAAACCGCTTCGCCACAAGGGTTTTGTGCTTCGCAGCAAGCAAAAACGGGACATTCTGTCCCTCGCTGACCGGACAGAATGTCCCGCTGCAGCGCAGCAGAAGCGCCCTGCCCCGCCCCCGCAGCAGGGCCAAAATCGGCCGCTGCCATCGGCGCCGGACCCTGCCACGGCCCTGGCGCCGCGCCGTTCCGCCGCCCCGCCATTCGCGCCCGGCGCCGCTTCCGGGCACAATCCCGTGCACGATTCTTGCAACCCTGCGCCGATGGCCCGCCAGCCCGGGCCCAATCCGGCCCTCACCGCCCACTGAAGAGACCCTCCCACATGACCCTCTCCGCCCACGACGACACCGCCGCCGCCATGGCCGCCGCCGGCCTGGTGCCCGGCCAGTCCCCCTCCCCCGTGCGCCTGCCCGCCGCCACCAGCGTCTTCAAGGCCCGGGCCGCCCGCCTGCGCCAGCTGGCCGAAGGCCACAGCCTGGGCGACTGGCTCGGCTTCGTCGCCACCCTCAGCGATGCCCAGCAGCAGCGCATCGACGCCGCCCCCGGCCTGACTCCCGGCGCCTCGCCGGAACAGCAATGGCAGGGCGACCTGCAGGCCCTGCTGGCCCTGCTCCAGGATCAGGTGCCCGAACCGGCCCGCCCCACCCTGGCCGCCCTGCAGCAGGCCGATTCCGCCAGCCTCAGCGCCCTGGCCGAGCGCATCGTCGGCGGCACCATGGAAGCGGACGACATGATCCTCGCCCCCTTCGTCATGGCCGCCCTGCAAGTGGCCTGGACCCGCCACGCCGCCGGCCTGGACGCCGCCAGCGTCGCCGCCCCCGCCACCGCCCACAGCTGCCCCGTCTGCGGCAGCGCCCCGGTGGCCGGCGTCATCCACGTCGGCAACGAATCCGGCGGCCTGCGCTACCTGCACTGCGGCCTCTGCCACACCGCCTGGCACCACGTCCGCGCCACCTGCGTCGCCTGCGGCGAAGGCAAGGAAGTCAGCTACCGCGCCCTCGACGAGCGGGAAGACGGCGCCCGGGCCGAAGCCTGCGACACCTGCCACAACTATCTGAAGCTGCTGCTGGCCGAGAAGGCCCCCGGCCTGGACCCCATCGCCGACGACATGGCCACCCTGGCCCTGGACATCCTGGTGAGCGAGGAAGGCTACCAGCGCATCGGCATCAACCCCTTCCTGCTGCTGGGCGAATAAGTTCCCGCTCCGGCACATGCCGGAGAAGCACAAAAGACGGCCCTCCCGGCGATGCCATTGCCGGGTGGGCCGTCTTTATTGGAGTGTGGCGGGGTGGGTGGTTGTGATTGTCTGCCTGGGTATGGCGGACTGTTTCTCGAGGCGAAGCCGGGTGTGATTCCTCGAAGGCGGGATGCCTGAGTCTTCAGGCGCAAGGGGTGTCTGAATCTTCAGACGTGGTGGGTTTAGTTACCGCTGTGTTCCGCGCCTTCTTGTTGGTTACTTATTCTTGTCTCGCCAAGAATAAGTAAC
>NZ_JBXAST010000068.1:0-16746 GCF_058809645.1 Azospira sp. MPR-E4
CCCCGCCCCGCCGGGACCCACCCACCCCTTCCTTCCACCGGCGACGGCCTCCTGCCGTCGATCTTCCAGGATTCTTCCGATGCTGGAACGCTACTTCCAACTGTCTGCCCACGGCACCACCGCTCGCACCGAGCTCATGGCGGGGATCACCACCTTCCTCACCATGGCCTACATCATTTTCGTGAACCCGGACATTCTCTCGGCCGCCGGCATGCCCCGGGAGGCGGTGTTCGTCTCCACCTGCCTGGCCGCCGCCCTCGGCTCGGCCATCATGGGGCTCTACGCCAACTACCCCATCGCCCTGGCCCCGGCCATGGGCCTCAACGCCTATTTCGCCTTCACCGTCGTCGGCGGCATGCACTTCCCCTGGCAGACGGCCCTGGGCGCCGTCTTCATCTCCGGCTGCCTGTTCGTGCTGATCAGCCTGTTCCGCCTGCGGGAAGCCATCGTCAATGCCATTCCCCGCTCCCTCAAGTACGCCATCTCCGCCGGCATCGGCCTTTTCCTGGCCATCATCGGCCTCAAGAACGCCGGTCTCATCACCGCCCATCCGGCCACCCTGCTGACCCTGGGGGACCTGCACCAGCCGGGCGCCCTGCTGGCCATCGGCGGCTTCATCCTGATCCTGGCCCTGGAGCAACGCCGCGTTCCCGGCGCCATCATCATCAGCATCCTGGCGGTCACCGCCACCTCCATGCTGCTGGGTCTGACGCCCTTCAACGGCATCGTCGCCATGCCGCCCAGCATCGCCCCCACCTTCCTGCAGATGGACCTGGAGGGCGCCTTCCACGCCGGCCTGCTGACCGTGGTCATGACCTTCTTCCTGGTGGAACTGTTCGACGCCTCCGGCACCCTCATCGGCGTCTGCCACCGGGCCGGCCTGCTCGACGCCGAGGGCCGCCTGCCGCGCCTGAAGAAGGCCCTGCTGGCCGACTCCGGCGCCATCCTGGCCGGCGCCGCCCTGGGCACCTCCTCCACCACCGCCTACATCGAGTCCGCCGCCGGCACCTCCGTCGGCGGCCGCACCGGCCTCACCGCCGTGGTGGTGGCCCTGCTGTTCCTGGCCGCCCTCTTCCTTGCACCCCTGGCCGGGGTAGTGCCGGCCTATGCCACCGCTCCGGCCCTGTGCTATGTGGCGGTACTGATGGTGCGCGGCCTGGCCGAGATCGACTGGGACGACCTCACCGAGTCGGCTCCAGCGGTGGTGACGGCCATCACCATGCCCTTCACCTTCTCCATCGCCCACGGCATCGCCTTCGGCTTCATCACCTATGCCGCCCTCAAGCTGCTGTCGGGCCGGCAGGGCGACCTCAAGCCCATGGTGGTGGTCATCGCCCTGGCCTTCGTCCTCAAATTCGCCCTGCTCTGAGCTGCCCATGAACGACGCCTTTTTCGCCTCCCACATCCGCACCATTGCCGACTGGCCCCAGCCCGGCGTGCAGTTCCGCGACATCACGCCCCTGCTGCGGGACGGCGCCGCCTTCCGCCGCCTCATCGACGCCTTCGCCGAGCGCTATGCCGACAGCCACATCGACGCTGTGGTCGGCATCGACGCCCGGGGCTTCATCATCGGCGCCGCCCTGGCCTACCGGCTCGGCTGCGGCTTCATCCCGGTACGCAAGGCGGGCAAGCTGCCCTTCACCACGATGCAGGAGTCCTATGCCCTGGAATACGGCGAGGCCAGCATCGAGGTGCATACGGATGCGGCCCTGCCGGGGGAACACGTGCTCATCATCGACGACCTCATCGCCACCGGCGGCACCCTGCTGGCGGCGGTCAATCTCATGACCCGGCTGGGGGCCCGCATCATTGAAGCGGCGGCGGTGGTGGACCTGCCGGAACTGGGCGGATCGGCCCGTCTGGCGGAGGCCGGCCTGCCGGCCTTCACCCTCCTCCGCTACTGAGGCACCCTGCTCCGGAGCGGCTCAGGCAGCCGCTTCCACCCGTGCTTCCAGGCGGGTGGACAACAGGCTGGCGGCGGCGATCATGGCCCCGCCCAGCCACTCCCGCGACCCCATGGTTTCCCCCGCCAGGAGCCAGGCGGAGATGGCGGCAAAAACCAGCTCCGAGAGCAGGATGACGATGGCCCGGTTGGCCGCGGTGTGGTGCAGGCCGAACTGCACCACCCTGTTCACCAGCATCAGGATCACGCCGATACCCAGCAGCCACAGGACGCCGGCACCGCTCTGGGGCCACTGCATGGAACCCCAGCCGGTGAGCAGCAGGGCGCCGCTGATGACCAGGGCACCGACGAACATGGCGACGGACTTGACCTCGATGGAGAGGGCCTGGGCCCGCCGCGACAGCACGTTGGAACAGGCAAAGAAAAAGCCGGACGCCAGGCCCAGCCATTCGGCCCCGTTGCGGGGCCAGGGCAGGCCCATGGCCGGATGCCAGAGCATGGTGGCGGCACCGCCCAGGGACAGGCCCACCACCGCCAGCCCCCACACCCCCAGCTGCTCCCCCAGCCACCAGCGGGCCAGCAGGATGGTCCACAGGGGCGCCAGGTAGAACAGCAGCAGCACCCGCATCACTTCCCCGTGCAGGGTGGCCAGGACATAACCCATGTTGCAGGCGGCGCCGGCCAGGCCGATGGCCGCCAGCAGCCAGGAGGGCCGCAGGGCGGCCAGAGCCCGGCGCCAGAAGACCAGGGCCAGCGCCAGGGCCACCGCGTAGGTCAGGGCCGAGGCGGCGATGCCGCTGATGCCCAGGCCGGCCAGCACCCGGTAGGGATACCACAGCACACCCCAGACCAGGGCGCCGGTGAGCAGGGCGCCGACGGCCAGGTGGGTGCGCCTGCCATTTCCTCTCCGTGCCGCTTCTTCCCTCACGCTCCGCCCTTTATAATCCGTTGTTTTAAGCCCAGCCCCACACCGGGAACCCCGCCGTGAATCCATTTCTCGCCAAGCTGCAGCCCTACCCCTTCGAAAAACTGCGCCAGCTGTTCCAGGGCGTCACGCCCAATCCGGACTACCGGGAAATCAAGCTGTCCATCGGCGAGCCCCAGCACGCCACCCCGGCCTTCATCAAGGAAGCCCTGACGGCCAATCTGGGCGGCCTCGCCAATTATCCCACAAGCCAGGGAACGCCCGCCCTGCGCCAGGCCATCGCCGCCTGGATGGAGCGCCGCTACGGCCTGGCCGGCGTCAATCCGGACACCGAGATCCTGCCGGTGAACGGTTCCCGCGAAGCCCTCTTCGCCTTCGCCCAGACCGTCATCGACCCCAGCCGCGGCTACATGCCCCTGGTGGTCAGCCCCAATCCCTTCTACCAGATCTACGAAGGCGCGGCCTACCTGGCCGGGGCCGAACCCTACTTCCTCAACACCCTGCCGGAGAACGACTTCTCCCTGGAACTGGAGGCCCTCTCCGAGGCCGACTGGGCCCGGGTGCAGCTGCTCTATGTCTGCTCCCCCGGCAACCCCACCGGCAAGGTGCTGGACCTGGAGGACTGGAAGAAGCTCTTCGCCCTCTCCGACAAGTACGGCTTCGTCATCGCCTCCGACGAGTGCTACTCGGAAATCTACTTCGACGAAGCCAAGCCGCCCCTGGGCGGCCTGCAGGCCGCCAAGCAGCTGGGCCGGGGCTTCGAGCGCCTGGTCATGTTCTCCTCCCTCTCCAAGCGCTCCAACGTGCCGGGCCTGCGCTCCGGCTTCGTCGCCGGCGATGCGGCAGTGCTGAAGAAATTCCTGCTCTACCGCACCTACCACGGCGGCGCCATGAACCCGGCGGTGCAGGCGGCCTCCGCCATCGCCTGGAACGAGGAAGCCCATGTGCGGGAAAACCGTCGCCAGTACAAGGAAAAGTTCGATGCGGTGACGCCCATCGTCGCCTCCGTGCTGCAGACCGGCCTGCCGGATGCCAGCTTCTACCTGTGGGCCCGCACGCCCATCGCCGATACCGAGTTCGCCCGCCGTCTGCTCGCCGACTATAATGTCGTGGTCCTGCCGGGCAGCTACCTGGCGCGCGAGGCGCGGGGCGTAAACCCCGGCGAGAATTTTGTCCGGATCGCCCTGGTGGCCCCCCTGGCCGACTGCCTGGAAGCCGCCGAACGCATCCGCCTCTTTGTGCAGCAACTCGAACAGCAACCCTAACCCCCAAAACGGAAACGACAACATGCAAGAACTGCAACAGATCATCGAAGACGCCTGGGAAAACCGCACCTCCCTGCAGCCCGGCACCGCCCCCGCCAAGATCGGCGAAGCCGTGGACCACGTGCTGGAACAGCTGGACAAGGGCACCCTGCGCGTCGCCGAGAAAATCAACGGCGACTGGGTCACCCACCAGTGGATCAAGAAGGCCGTGCTGCTCTCCTTCCGCCTGCAGGACAACGTGCTGCAGCAGTCCGGTGACCTGCGCTTCTTCGACAAGGTGCAGACCAAGTTCGCCAACTACGACGAACACGCCTTCCGCCAGGGCGGCTTCCGCGTCGTGCCGCCGGCCGTGGCCCGTCGCGGCTCCTACATCGCCAAGGGCGCCGTGCTGATGCCCTCCTACGTGAACATCGGCGCCTACGTCGATGAAAACACCATGGTGGACACCTGGGTCACCGTCGGCTCCTGCGCCCAGATCGGCAAGAACGTGCACCTCTCCGGCGGCGTCGGCATCGGCGGCGTGCTGGAACCCCTGCAGGCCAACCCCACCATCATCGAGGACAACTGCTTCATCGGCGCCCGCTCCGAAGTGGTGGAAGGCGTCATCGTCGGCGAAGGCTCCGTCATCTCCATGGGCGTGTACATCAGCCAGTCCACCAAGATCTACGACCGGGAAACCGGCGAGATCAGCTACGGCCGCATCCCCCCCGGCTCCGTGGTCGTCTCCGGCAACCTGCCGGCCAAGGACGGCAGCCACAGCCTGTACTGCGCCGTGATCGTGAAGAAGGTGGACGCCCAGACCCGGGCCAAGACCAGCATCAACGAACTGCTGCGCGACTAAGCCAATAACAACAGGGGCGCCACGAGGCGCCCCAATCTTTTCGGCGGGAGGGAGGAAGCGTGATTCTCGACAAGCTGTTCCAGCTGATGGCGGAAAAGCAGGCCTCGGACATTTTCATCTCCGCCGGCGCCCCCATCCACATCAAGATCCAGGGCAACACCATCCCGGTGAACCAGCAGATGATGGACCCGGCCATGATCGACAAGATCGCCGAGGAACTGCTGAACGCCGAGCAACTGGCGACCTTTGCCCAGACCATGGAAATGAACCTGTCCTTCGGCATGTCCGGGGTCGGCAATTTCCGGGTGAATCTCTTCCGCCAGCGCGGTTCCACCTCCATCGTCATCCGCTACATCCTGGGCAACATCCCGGCCCTGGACAGCCTGGGGCTGCCTCCGGTGCTGAGCGAACTGATCATGGAAAAGCGGGGCCTGATCCTCATCGTCGGCTCCACCGGCTCGGGCAAGTCCACCACCATCGCCTCCATGCTGGATCACCGCAACGCCAACCGTTCCGGCCACATCCTGACGGTGGAGGACCCGATCGAATTCCTCTTCAAGCACAAGAAGTCGATCGTCAACCAGCGGGAAATCGGCATGGATACTGCCGATTGGGACAATGCCCTGAAGAACGCCATGCGCCAGGCCCCGGACTGCATCCTCATCGGCGAAATCCGGGACAAGCAGACCATGTCCGCTGCCCTGGCCTACGCCCAGACCGGCCACCTGTGCCTGGCCACGCTGCACGCCAACAACAGCTACCACGCCCTCAACCGCATCATCAATTTCTTCCCCCTGGAAAACCGCTCGGCCCTCAACCTGGACCTGTCGGTCAGCCTCAAGGCCATCATTTCCCAGCGGCTGCTGAAGAAGCCGGACGGCAAGCGCATTCCCACGGCGGAAATCCTGCTCAACACCCGCCACATCCAGGAACTGATCGAACGCGGTGAGATCAATGCCATCAAGGAGGCCATGGAACAAAGCCTGGCCCCCGGTTCCCAGACCTTCGAGCAGGACCTGTTCCGCCTCTACAAAACCAACGTCATCACCCTGGAAGAGGCCCTGGGCACCTCCGATTCGCCGACCAACCTCTCCTGGCTGATCAACAACTCGGAATTCGGCAACAGTGGCACCGCTACCGTCGAGGAAGCGCCGGCCGAGCCCTCCATCGACCCCCATGCCACCAACCCCATGGGGGGCGCCTCCTTCAAGGAATTCACGCTCAGCATGAGCGACGAATAAGACCATCACTCCACCACCATTCATGTCCCAACCCAACTCCTGCACCAGCGACCCGACCCTGGACCTGGCCGCACAGCTCATTTCCCGCCGCTCCGTCACCCCGGAAGACGGCGGCTGCATGGACCTCATCAGCGCCCGCCTGAAGCCCCTGGGCTTCACCCTGGAAGCCATCAACCGGGGCAACACGGTAAACCTCTGGGCCCGCCGCGGCAGCGCCGCTCCCCTGGTCTGCCTGGCCGGCCATACCGACGTGGTGCCCACCGGCCCCGTGGAACAATGGGCCTCCGATCCCTTCACGCCGACCCTGCGCGACGGCATGCTCTATGGCCGCGGTGCCGCCGACATGAAGGGTTCCCTGGCCGCTTTCGTCACCGCCGTGGAAACCTTCGTCGCCCGCCATCCGCAGCACCAGGGTTCCATCGCCTTCCTGCTCACCTCCGATGAGGAAGGCGACGCCACCGACGGCACCGTGGCCGTGGTGGAAGCCCTACAGGCGCGCGGTGAAGGCATCGACTGCTGCATCGTCGGCGAGCCCACCTGCGTCAATCGCCTGGGCGATATGGTGAAGAACGGCCGCCGCGGCTCCCTCTCCGGCCGCCTGACGGTGAAGGGCATCCAGGGCCACATCGCCTACCCGCACCTGGCAAAGAATCCGATCCATCTGGCAGCGCCGGCCATCGCCGAACTGGCGGCCACCGAGTGGGACCAGGGCAACGAGTACTTCCCGCCTACCACCTGGCAGGTCTCCAACATCAGGGGCGGCACCGGTGCCACCAACGTCATTCCCGGCACGGTGGACATCCTCTTCAACTTCCGCTTCTCCACCGCCAGCACCCCGGAAGGCCTGAAAAGCCGCCTCGAAGCCGTCCTCGCCAAGCACGGCATCGACTACGACCTGGCCTGGACCCTGGGCGCCAAGCCCTTCCTCACGGGGCGCGGTCCCCTGGTGGATGCTGCCATGGCGGCCATCCGGGAAGAGCTGGGGATCGAGACCGAACTTTCCACCACCGGCGGCACTTCCGACGGCCGCTTCATTGCCGAAATCTGCCCCCAGGTGATCGAGCTGGGGCCGGTGAATGCCACCATCCACAAAATCGACGAGTGTGTGGAGGCAGCCGCCCTGCCCCGCCTCTCCGCCACCTATTGCCGCATCCTGGAAAAACTGCTGACCTGACCATGTCCGAAAACGCCCGCACCGAACTCTTCACCCTGCGCGACCTGCTGCGCTACGCCGTCAGCCGTTTCAACGAAGCCGAGTTGTTCTTCGGCCACGGCTCCGACAATGCCTGGGACGAAGCCGTCTATCTGCTGCTGCACACCCTGCATCTGCCCCTGGACCGGCTGGAACCTTTCCTCGACGCCCGCCTCACCGAAGCCGAGCGCAACACCGTCCTGCACATCATCGAACGCCGCGTCAAAAGCCGCGTTCCGGCGGCCTACCTGACTCATGAGGCCTGGCTCGGCGAGCATAGCTTCTACGTCGACGAACGGGTCATCGTGCCCCGCTCCTTCATCGCCGAACTGCTGGAAGAGCAGTTCGCCCCCTGGATCGACGATCCCTGGGCCATCACCCGGGTAGCCGACATCTGCACCGGCTCCGGCTGTCTCGCCATCCTGGCGGCCCTGGCCTTCCCCGAAGCCGACGTGGACGGCGTGGACATCTCTGCCGACGCCCTCGAAGTGGCCAAGCGCAACGTGGCCGACTACGGCCTGGAAGACCGGCTGCGCCTGGTGCAATCCAACCTCTTCGCCGGATTGGCGAGCCAGCGCTACGACCTCATCATTTCCAACCCGCCCTACGTCAATGCGGAATCCATGGAAACCCTGCCACCGGAATACCGGGCTGAGCCGGAACTGGCCCTGGCCGGGGGCGACGACGGGCTGGACCTGGTGCGCACCCTGCTGCGGGAAGCCAAGGACCACCTCAACCCCGGCGGCCTGCTGGTGGTGGAAATCGGCCACAACCGGGACGTCCTGGAAGAAGCCTACCCCCAGACCCCATTTACCTGGCTCGACACTTCCGGTGGCGACCAGTTCGTCTTCCTGCTGCGGCGCGAGGAATTGCCCAACTGAAGACGGAACGGCAGGCCAAACGGCCCGACATAAAAAAAGCCCAGGTAATACACCTGGGCTTTTTTTATGGGCATCCCACAGATTTCAGCTCAATCCCCACTGACCGCGGGTATCGCGGAGAATGCGGGCCAGCACCTGTTCCAGTTCCATCATGTTCATCATCCTTGCTCAAGCGGTTTGCTCCCTGTGACGGCTGAATCCTACGCTCCGACGATGACAACCGGATTACACTAGCACCACCTCAATCCGGAGATTTTCTTCATGGAACTGATGTCACTCTTGCTGATCCTGGTCGTGGCCATCGCTGTTCTCGGCATCCGCATCATCAATCAGCAGACCGCCGCCGTCGTTGAAACCCTGGGCCGCTATTCCCGGGTGCTGGAGCCCGGCCTCAACTGGATTTTCTTCCCCTTCCAGCGCGTCACCGGCATGCTCTCCCTGCGCATCGACGAAGTGCAGAGCACGGTGGAGGTGAAGACCTCGGACAACATGTTTGTCTCCCTCCCCGTCAGCCTGATGATCCGCGTCACACCGGAGCGTGCCAGCCACGCCTGGTACAAGCTGCAAAACCCGTCGGCCCAGATCTCCACCTGGGTCCTCAACACCATCCGCGCCATCGCCGCTTCCATGACCCTGGAGGACCTGTTCAAGGACCGGGACCATCTGGTGACCCAGGTGGAAAAGGCCCTCTCGGCCAAGCTGGAGGAATTCGGATACGTCCTGGAAGCGGTGCTGGTGGACCAGCCCACCGTCTCCGGCGACGTCCAGGCCTCCTTCAACCGGGTGGTGGCCGCCAAGCGGGAACGGGAGGCTGCGGAACAGGAAGCGGAAGCCATGCGCATCAAGACCGTGCGCCAGGCCGAAGCGGAGGCCGACGCCCAGCGGGCCCGGGCCAAAGGCCTGGCCGACTCGCGCAAGCTGCTGGCCGAAGGTCTGCGGGAATCCCTCGCCGACTTCGAGAAATTCCACGTCAATTCGGCCGAAGCCCTGACCGTGTTGCTGGAAACCAACCGCATCGATGCCATGCGTGACATCGGCAAGCACGGCAATCTGGTACTGCTGGATGTGGCCAGGGACCCCGGCAATGCCCCCCTGCTGGGGCTAGCGGCAAAGCTGGGCAAAACTGCGGGCAACAGCGCGGCGGCGGAAGATTAAAGTTGAATTTTTGAAGCAGAAAAAGAAAAACCCGGCACCAGGCCGGGTTTTTCTTTATTTTGGGGCGATATACCGGGATCGAACCGGTGACACCTGGAATCACAATCCAATAGCATTTTTATATAAAACAATGCATTAGGCACAAAAATACATAATTCATCGTTATCAATAATGCAGACAGCAGCACCATGCCGGATTAATATCTTACAACATAACTATAACCTACTTACACTTAATATAAATTTTCCAAGATCAGTATCAGATATCTCCGAAAAATCCATTTCCCTTGCAACTTTCCAATTACTGGATTTGTTCCAAGAATTTTCAGCATCCTCCAATTTTTGATAGGGCAAGAGAGCGGAATATTTATTGCCAAAAACAGCCTTAATTGCATTATCAGTAAAATAATTTTCAATAGCGCGCCTCTCCGTGAGGAGAACTTTAAATCCCAATTTCTCACATAGCTTAGAAAATTCTAATCTACGTTGAGCGGGCATTGAATCTTTTGAAACTCGCTCGCTATCAACTAATACGGCTATATCTGTCGACAATCTTTTTAGTTCCGCCAATTCATGTTCCGCATTGCCCGTAGCCATAGAATCACCGCCAAGAGGCACAACTACTATTTTATGATCAACTTTAACCTTTCTTAGAAATTGCTGAACAGTTTTTACATCGGTAGTTCCTTCGACCAAAAGCAGGCGACTAAAACCTATATCTCTATATGACGAAAAACTCATTTCGCCGAGAAATTCGATATAATTTGAAGTTGATTCAAACTGCTTTATAATACTACCTTTTTTCACCTTATTTACTGAGTATATATAATCCGCAGCGGCTCTTGCCAAACCAATCGAATGTGTGGCACATATAATCATTGATGAACCATAAGAACTAAGACTTGTTAAAAAATCTACTTGCAAACTTGGATGCAAGTGCAACTCGGGCTCATCGATCAAAAGAAGAGATGGCTTTCTAATTAAAACATTACCAAAACAAACAATAAATTGAGACAAACCAGACCCAAGCTCATTTAACTTATACGGTTTATCATCTACATTTAGCTGAAGAGTTTTCAAGTCAACAGAAGAAATAATCTCAAGACTGTCAAAATCAAATATCTTTCTTATATCTTCAGAAACCTTGGCAACCGCCCTATTCTGTTCTTTTGAAGCTCCTGTTTTCCAGGAGTTCCACAAGTCTACAAACGCCCCGCCAATTACTAAGTCATAATAATCAGCCCCCCCAGAATTAATTACATTCCTAAATGGGCCGATGTATAGAGAATCTCCCAACAACTCAAATATATTTGATAACCTAACACAGTCAATCAAATACGGGACATTATTGATGAAAGTTCGGAGAGGAAAGCTCGCAGGAATATTATCCAAAACCATCTTGGAACCATTTGCATCATATCCATAGGGGACAATATCCCATCTTCCAACACGATCTCTTTTTGCGGTTATTTCAACACCAACAACACAAAAAGAATCAAAAGAGCCAATACGAGCAGTAGAAAAGCAATTGGTGCGACTAACACAAACATCAATACTCAAGTCTCTTTCATTGTGGTCGCAAAATATCTCTAATGGGTCGTTGAGATAATCAACCCCACTATTAAATGCCCCCTTGGCTACCGCCTGAGATAGACCATCACCAAGTGAAAGCAGTTTCCATATCGGCCTAAACTCTCTCAAGAACTTTAGAATAGATGATTTTCCACAATTGTTAGGCCCAACAAATGCAATTATTCCATTAGAGACATCAAATCGAGCTGGGTTTTCATCTGAAAAACACCTGTAATTTTTTACTACAAAACTAGCAGAAATATTATCCATTTAAGTTATATTTCAGAAAATTAACAACCGTATCGTTTCTTCCCATTCACAATCCGATACCTCCCGCCCCTAGGCCCCGTATAGCAGGTACTATCCGTCGATGGATACAGCGAAATAGCAGGCCTATATTTTCCGGTATCGGATTGCGGTACCGCCTTGGGAGCAGCTGCTGGCGCTGTATAGCTACTCTGGTGACAGTGATACTCCGCTGTTTTACGATTGGAGTGGCATCCATTTCCATCTAAGCCGCCACCATGGGCTGTAACAGTCAAAGGCAACACTAGTAGGCTAACAGCTACGATATGGATCAGCTTAGATTTCATTCCCCCTCCATTTATGATTTAGATACTGATCTCAAGATCATTACTGATGCTCGTATATCCTCTTCAATTGGCATCATCTCTACTCGCCATCTTATTAGCCTTACACCAGCATCCCTAAGGCTCTTCTCTTTTTTGTCATCCCGATTTTTTGCGTCGTTGTTATCGTGCGAAGGATCATCAAGCTCAATTGCAGTAACTGGATTCATCGTAATCGGATCACACACTAGAAAATCCACACGTTGTTGACCGATACGGTTTTGCCATCGATAAGAGTTCTGAAAGAACTCACGCCCTGCTTTCCGTTTATCAATTCGGATAAACGCCGCCAAAGGAACCTGAGGAAATACAATCATCTCAGGTACAGCTCGCCGGATTCTTCCGAAGAACTCCAGTTCATACGACGACATTAACGGCGCAGGCTTGTATGGCAACACCTCTTCTTCTTGTATTTTTGGTTCGACCTGGAAGGAAGTGTTGGCGCTTTTCTTCCAACGCTTTTTTGTTCCCTTCTGAGCAATGACAAAAATCACGACCAACAGCAGAGGCCATAGATACCAAGGCGTCGTAGGGCTTGGTGGAGGTTTCGGTGCTACCGGAGTTTTGGGGCGAACAGGGGGGGACGCTGTCGGTTGGCGTCTTACTTGAGGGGGAGGTTCGGAAATGATTACGGGTAGAGCTTTTACCGGGGGCGGTGCCGGTGCAGGTGCTGGAGCGGGGATATTTTGAGTTGAACTAACAGGGTTTGGATTTCTGTCGATTGCCCCTATTGAGGCGCAAGGGGAGTTTGTAATAAGGATTCGGCCATCCTTGGTACAACGATATGTATCGGCCTGAGCTACAAAGCAGAGAAATCCCAAGCAAAGCCCAATAGTTTCCCGTTTGAACAGGCCCACTTGATCTCCCCCGAGGTGAAGGCTCTAAAGCACTATGAGAAGTGCATATTTTCCAGTCTTGAGGGGGGAAGCGTCTAGTCCCCCTAGCTACTTTCCGACGCTTTTTTGAAGCTCTTCTAGCTGCTCCAACTCGGGACTAGTCTGTCCCGCCTCTGGGCTTACCTGTCCAGTCATCAGCCATAGCGTGTATTCCGGGAAAAGCTCGCACAGCTTTTCCAAGTGATCCGATCCCGGCTTTGTACGCCCGTTGTAGGCGTGTCCCCAGCTTCTTGCATCGATACCCGTCAGCTTTTCTAGGTGCGTGAAAGCACCTTTCTTTGGGCAACGTCGATCAACAATTTTAATCAATCTATCTAGAAGCATAGAAACAAACAATTGGTAAACATTATGTACGGTGAATATACTTAACTTACGTAAACATTATTTACTTACAAAGTGCCGCATAGTGCTCTAACGCCGATTATGACAGCCGAACTCCAAATCAACCAGCTTCCACCGGTGCCCATCATGCACTGGCTGGCATTTGCCAAGTCCGTCGGGCTTGAAGAAGAGGTCGTACGGGGTCTTTGCGGCAAAGGACACCTCCCCACCATCCGCCTCGGCAAACACCGCTTCATCAATCTGGCGAAGCTCCAACAGATGTGCCTGGAAGGAGAAGAACCGTGACCCTCTCCCGTGCCTACCAAAAGACCCAGGACTTCCTGGCCCGGCAACTCTCCTTCGACTTCACCTTTGGCCGCCGGCTGGTGAAGTCCATCAAGCGGGGCTTCATCTGGATCAGGCCCGACGGCAAGCAAAGGCCCTGCGCCTCTGTGCGCAGCCTTTGCGCCGCCATCATGGACTACGACGGCCACCTCCTGGCCCCCCTGGTCGCCCAGGCCCAACGCATGCGGGGGATGCCGGCATGACCGCCTACTACACCGTCCCGGCCTCCCGCCTCCGCTTCGCCCTCAAGGAAAAAAACCGCCTGATCAAGCGCGGCGCCGGGGTTGGCCGCTGGCCCGTCAGCATCATCCGCCGCGAAACCACGGCGGGCTGGCGCATCCCGGGCGTCGTCCTGGCCCGCCCGCTGATCGGCCTCACCGCTCTCCTGCAAAACCTCCAAGCGGCAGGCCTGAGCACCACGGGAGCGCCGCTGTGACCCATACACCTCTGACGCTTCGGCAGGTGCCGCCGGGTTCGCCCGCAAGCACCCTCCGCCTCGCCCTCGGAGCCCCCAAAGGCACCGTCGGCACCTCCCTAAGCGCCAGCCATCACCCCCAGGTATTCCGGGATGGCAATCCCGGCGGGAACGCCCTTCCCTCCTGCTTCGTTCCACTGGAAACAACCCGGGCGCATCAGCCCCAGGCCCCCGCCTTTCCTGGCATGCAGGGCTTGGTCCGGCAGCTTCACCGCCGGACTTCGCCGGTAGTCCACGCGCGCGGCCCCTGGCCTCAAGAAGCAAAGGTCGCCCGTACCCCGTGCGCGGGACGTATCCCGGCGAACCCATGCCAGGACGGGAAAGCGCACCAGCCCCATACGGTTTTCAGCTTTGTATTAAACGGCAAGCCCCGCAGGGCCGCCGGAGGCACACCCCGCTGCCCTGATCCCGCAGCGAAGCGAGGACAGCAGGGAAGCCGACAAGCGATAGCGCGTCAGGATCGGAGAAGGAAAGGAGGTGCATCAATGCAAGTCGAGCGAAGCACACCCGGTTACTACCACGTCACCCTGGCCGACGGCGACACCTACACCGTCACCCGGATTCCCGGCGGTTGGGAATACAGCAACCGCTACGAACGAGGCCAGCGCCCCTCCCTGAGCCTGTGCCTCTCCTACCTCCGCAGCCTGCACCGTCAGGAACGCTTGGCCCGGGGTCCCGGAAAAGTCGTTCTCTCTTGAAAACGGAGATACCGCTATGCCTTCCTCAGACACCCCAAAGGTACTTAACCCACAGCCCCCAAAGCAGGATCACGGGCAATTGCAGGATTTGCTGCGTCAGTCGAGCGGTACTACGGCTGACGCCGGTATGCCGCAAGTACAACACGATGGCCAGGACCAAAAGCTCCAACCCGATCAGGCCAAACCCAGCATTGAGCATCTTGCTGGCAATCCCCTGAATACCGGCCTCCATCATCGACTGATTGCTTGGGTTCATACCCATTTTCCTCAACTAACGGATAAGCAAACGTCATCTTACGACAACTTCGGCTTAGGCCCCTACGAAGCCGGCCTCATCGGCTTCTGCATTGGCCTTCTGCTATCCCTCCTGCTCGTTGATCTCTTCCTGATCTCCGATCCGGTCATTGAGCAAATCTGCCGAACCGTCACAGCAGCGTCCCCTAACTGAGCGGAGCCAGCCATGTCCGACCAACACCCTTTGATTGCCCAAGTAGACCAACGCATCACCCAAGCCCGGGGCCTCATTCAAAACCTCTTAAATGAAGCCCCCGGGCTGACAGCCATGGAAGCTAAGCGGCTATTTCAGATCGCTATAGAGCTACTACCGACGGATCGTTATCAAGCCCCATCTGTTCCCGGTAACGAGCCTCAACGATAGAAAAGCATGCATCGAAGGCAACTTTCCCGATGCCCTCATTGCCCTTTTGCTCTTCGGAAAGAACCCCAGAAGCCAGCGTTGCAGCAGCCTGAATCAACTGCAAAGTGGTTTCGGAATTGTAGTAGTTCATAAGACCTCCAGTTATGCAAATCGGGTCTTGATGATGCCATAGGCAAGTAATCAACCGCCACCGGGCCAACACCCCACCCGGGCAAGCGGACCTTATCGGGGTGATTAGTGAGGTTCGATATGTCCCGTATGACTGCTGAAGCTGTTCTCCACATCGAAGGCGCTTCCCGTTTTGACTTTGACGGTATCAAGGGCGTCAAAGTGTTTTCCTCCCAGGAAGCCGACCCGACGAATCTGAACGTGATTGGCCGCGAAGTCCTGGAGTTCTCCTGCGGCTTCGACCTTTTCGAGTCCATGCGCCCCTATGGCCTGCCCGGCGATTTCAAGTGCGTCCTCGAATTCGGCCGCGCATCCAAGGGCAAGGCCGGAACCAAGATCGTCGCCATCCAGCCCCTCAAGGCCCCGGCCCAGCCCAAGGCCGCCTGACTAGCAGGCTAACGCCATGGCCCAATCCATCATTCCTCTATGGAAAGTCCGGCTGGCCCTCAATGCCGCCCGCTGGGCAGCCGACTACCCGGCCCACATCCGCTTTGCTGCCGTGGGGGAATGATGGGTTGGGCCATGAACAACCGCTGCTACTCCACCCCGGAGGACGCCCACAGCGCCTTCCGGGCTGGCTTCCCCCTGGTAGACGCCAGCGGCATTACCAAGTGGGACACCTCCACCCTCAACGTTATCGGTGTCGCTCCCCGGCAAAGCGCCACCATCAGCTACACACTCAAGGTCCGCTCCTGGGCAGACAGCACCGATATCGAAGCCCAAAAGGCCGGCGTTTTCCCGCTGATGCAATGCTCCTTTGATGCCGGTGACCAGTTTTCCAACATCGCTATCCAGGACATAGCCGTCGCAATCGGCATGGGCCTGTGTTTCGTCGTCGGCATTGTCGCCGGAAAGATGAGGTAGCCATGTCCGCATCGTATTCCGCAATTCTGGGAGGTTTTATCGCTGCGTTCCTCCTTGGATATGGAGTCGGATTTTCCTTCCGATTCCTTCAAACCCTCCTAAACGCAGCACCTTCGGAGTAACTGCCATGCAAAAACGTTTCAATGCCGTCAAGGAACTGGCTCGTCGCAACGCGCAAAAGATGGTGGCCGCCGGCTTCGGTCTGGTGGGGGTGGCCCAGGTGCACGCCGCCTCGGTCATCGATACCGCCACCAAGACCGCCATCACCGCGGGCTTCACCGATATGAAGGACACCCTCCTGGATATTCTGGGTGTGGCGTACCCCTACATCATCGGCGCCACCGTGCTCATCATGAGCCCGTCCATCGTCAAGCGCTTCATGAAGCAAGGCGCTAAGTAATGAGCAGCCCCGGACGACTGACGCTGCAAGGCCTCTGTCGGACCGGGGCGCCTTCCCCCATGCGTCGCCTGCTCAATCTCTTCTTCGTCTCCGTGTTCTGCCTCTACACGGTGGTCCAGCCCCAACGGGCCTATGCCCTCGTCGGTGCAGCCCCCTTTGTCGGCACTCCGCTAATTGCCACCCTCGGCGGCCCGATTGGTCTTGCCGTAGTAGCCGGCGCCATCGGTCTCTACGGCCTCTGGCTCCTGATCCCTGATGGCGATGGCGGCAGCGTCCGTATCCCGCTGTCAGACAAACCCCAATCCCAGCCCCCGGCCC
>NZ_JBXAST010000069.1:0-16644 GCF_058809645.1 Azospira sp. MPR-E4
CGTCCCGGCCGCCGCAGCGGCCAAGGCACCGGAAGCGGCCAAGGGCACGCCGGCCAAGGTCACCGTGCTGGACAAGCCGGAGAAGGAAAAGCCCGCCGCCGAACCGGCCAAGGCCGAAAAGCCCGCTCCTGCAGCCGCCAAGGCTGAAGCCGCCGACGAAGGCGCCGTCACCAAGGCCGTGCAGAACTGGGCAGCCGCCTGGTCGCGCAAGGACGTGAAGGGCTATCTCTCCTTCTATGCCCCCGATTTCCAGGCCCCCGGCGGCAACCGCAAGGCCTGGGAGAAGGAACGGGCCAGCCGTATCGACAAGCCCGGCAAGCTGCAGGTATCGGTCGAGGACATCAAGGTCAGCCAGAACGGCGACAAGGCCACGGTGCGCTTCAAACAGAATTACACCTCCGCCACACTCAAATCCTCCGCCGCCAAGACCCTTGTGCTGCAGCGTAGCGGTGGCAAATGGCTGATCCAGCAGGAAAAAGTAGGTAGCTGATGTCCTTGATGTACACCCGGGGCAACTCCGGCCGGCGCTTCCGCCGCACCGTAGTTGCCCTGATCGTTTTGGTTGCCGCCGGCGCCGCCTGGAAGGCCAATGCCCTGTGGCGCTACAAGCACGGCAACGGCAGCAGCGAGGCCGATCTATCCCTGCCGGCCGACGGCGCCACCTATTCCGATTCCGGCGCCGGCCTGCAAGGCCCGGAGCCCATGCTGGCGCGCATTTTCGACGAGATCGAACGCAACCGCCTGGACAAGGCCCTGGTCCTCACCGACACCCTGCTGGAGCGCTTTCCCAAGTTCCGCCTGGGCCACCTGATCAAGGGCGACCTGCTGCTGGCCCGTACCCGGCCCCTGGAAACCTTCGGCAACGCCCCCGGCGCCCCCCAGGACAAGCTGGCGGACCTGCGGGCCGAGGCCATGGTGCGTCTGCGTGGCTACAAGGACAAACCCCAGGCCGACGCGGTGCCCCGCTACCTGATGCAGATGGTGCCGGAGCAGAAATACGCGGTAGTGGTGGACACCCAGAAGTCCCGGCTCTACCTCTACGAGAACGACCTGAAGGCCGGCCGCCCCCGCTTTGTCGCCGACTACTACATCACCCAGGGCAAGCTGGGCGCCGAGAAATTCCGCGAAGGCGACAAGAAGACCCCCATCGGCGTCTACCACGTCACCTCCAGCCTGCCCCGGGAGAAGCTGGCCGACCTCTACGGCAGCGGCGCCTTCCCCATCAACTACCCCAACGAGTGGGACAAGCAGCAGGGCCGCAACGGCCACGGCATCTGGCTGCACGGCACCCCCTCGGACACCTTCTCCCGCCCGCCCCGGGCCTCCGACGGCTGCGTCGTGCTGGCCAATCCGGACCTGGATGCCCTGGCCAAGAACCTGCAGGTGGGCCTGACCCCGGTGATCATCAGCAATTCCGTGGAATGGCTGTCCCTGGACGACTGGAACAAGGAACGGAACGAACTGAACAAGAAGATCGACGCCTGGCGGACCGACTGGGAGAGCAAGGATGTGGACAAGTTCCTCTCCCACTACTCCGCCAGCTTCAAGAACGGCCAGCAGAACCTGGCGGATTTCGCCCAGCAGAAGCGCCAGGTCAACGCCAGCAAGGAATGGATCAAGGTCAAGCTGACCGGCATGTCCATGTTCCGCGCCCCGGACAAGGAAGACTACGTGGTGGTCACCTTCGAACAGGACTACCGCAGCAACAACCTCAACAACCAGATGAAGAAACGCCAATACTGGGTGCGGGAAAACGGCACCTGGAAAATCATCTACGAAGGAGCCGCCTGATGTTCAAATCCCTGCACCGCGCCGCCGCCGGCCTGCTGCTGGCCCTGGTCGCCCCCCTGGTCCTGGCAGCCAATCCCCAGGTGGAAATCCAGACCAACCAGGGGCGCATCGTCCTCGAGCTGTATGCGGACAAGGCGCCCAAGACCGTGGACAACTTCCTGCAATACACCAAGGACGGCTTCTACGACGGCACCATTTTCCACCGGGTCATCGACGGCTTCATGATCCAGGGCGGCGGCTTCACCCCGGACATGACCCAGAAGGCCACCCGGCCGCCCATCGAGAACGAGGCCAAGAACGGCCTGAAGAACGACATCGGCACCATCGCCATGGCCCGCACCAACAATCCCCACTCCGCCACGGCCCAGTTCTTCATCAACCTGGTGGACAACCGCAACCTGGACTACCCCTCCTTCGACGGCTGGGGCTACACCGTCTTCGGCAAGGTGCGCGAAGGCATCGACGTGGTGAAGAAGATCGGCCAGGTGCGCACCGGCAACCAGGGCGGGCACCAGAACGTCCCCGCCTCCCCGGTGGTGATCCAGTCCGTCAAGCTGCTCCCGGAAAAGAAATAAACCCGGCGGGCCCGTCCCGCCGCCCTCACCCCCGGCCCCTCGTTGCGAGGGCGAGGGGCAATTCGGGCGTCGCCAGCGGCGGCGCCCACCCAGCATCGAAAGGCAAGCTCATGATCAAACTGCACACCAACTTCGGCGTCATCGGCCTGGAACTGGATGCCGAAAAGGCCCCGGAAACCGTGAAGAACTTCATTTCCTACGTGGAAGCCGGCCACTACGACAACACCATCTTCCACCGGGTCATCAACGGCTTCATGATCCAGGGCGGCGGCTTCGAGCCCGGCATGAAGCAGAAGGACACCCAGGCCCCGATCAAGAATGAGGCCGACAACGGCCTGAAGAACGACGTCTACACCATCGCCATGGCCCGCACCAACGATCCCCATTCCGCCACGGCCCAGTTCTTCATCAACGTCAAGAACAACGACTTCCTCAACCACACCTCCCCCTCCGCCAGCGGCTGGGGCTACTGCGTCTTCGGCAAGGTGGTCGAAGGCACCGAGGTGGTGGATCAGATCAAGGGCGTCAAGACCGGCCGCAGCGGCTTCCACCAGGACGTGCCGGTGGAAGACGTGATCATCGAACGCGCTGAAGTCGTCTAAGCAGCCCGCCGTACCGGGGCGCGAGCCATCATCACACCCTCGCGCCCCATGCTCTACTTCATCTCCGACCTCCACCTCTCGCCGGCAGTCCCGGGCATCACCGCCCTCTTCCTCGACTTCCTGGCCTCCCTGCCCGGCCGCCAGGCCAGCAGCCTCTACATCCTCGGCGACTTCTTCGACCACTGGGTCGGCGACGACGACTGCACCGATCCCTACAACGCCCGCATCATCGCCGCCCTGCGCCAGGCCGCCGACCAGGGCATCGAACTCAATCTGCTGCACGGCAACCGGGACTTCCTCCTGGGTCAGGACTTCGCCACCGCCGCCGGCCTGCGCCTGCTGCCCGACCCCTATGTGCTGTCCGTGGTCACCTGGCAGTTTGTACTTAGCCACGGCGACATCCTGTGCACCGACGACAGGGACTACCAGGACTTCCGCACCCAGGTGCGCGGTGCGGCCTGGCAGGGCGAGTTCCTGGCCAAGCCCCTGGCGGAACGCAAGGCCATCGCCGCCGCCCTGCGCCAGCGCTCCGAAGCCATCAAGGCGGAAAAGCGGGACGGCGCCGACTACCTGATGGACGTCAACGCCGCCACGGTGGAAGACTTCCTGCGCGACAACGGCTACGCCACCCTGATCCACGGCCACACCCACCGCCCGAACCGCCACGACCACATCGTGGACGGCATCCATTGCGAGCGCTGGGTCCTCGCCGACTGGCGCCAGGACGCCAGCCGGGCCTGGGGCGACTGCCTGGTGTGGGACGGCGAGACCCTGCAGCGGGAAAGCCTGCAACGTCCCCTGGCCTGACCTGCCACGGGGCGGCCTGCGTAATAACCACAAGCCCCTCGGGGTTGACCAAAGCGCCCATCCCCCGTAAATTCAACTCCGCGATCCCACGAAGGGGAGTAGCTGAACCGCCGGAAGTCGTCAGTACGGGAATGAAAGTTCCCCGGCCCGGTGGGTGGTTCCAGAGGCGCAACATCCAGAGCGCCGACGCAACCCAAGCGAGACCTTTGCCGCCAACGGCAAAGGTTTTTTGCGTTTACGGGCGGCGAGGATCGGTTAATCTCGATCTTATGCAAAAGGAACCGTCATGAAAAAGCTGCTCTCGCTCCTCTTCTTCAAGCTCCGTCTGGCCCTCCTGGCCGGCATCGGCCGCTTCGTCATCCTCCCCATTTTCAAGGCCCTCTTCTCAACCATTGTCCGCCGCCTGGCGCGCCAGGCCGACGCCGTGCGCCGCGCCCAGGCAGAAGCGGAACCGGCCTTCGCGCCGGCCTACGCCCGGGCCTCCAGCGCTCCCCGCCAGCCCGTCACCCTGAACGGGGAATGGCGCCGCATCGACCCGGCCGGCGACCGCCGGCAGAACTGGTAAGGAGGCGCCATGGCTGAAAGCATCGGCAACCTGTGGTGGTGGGTCGGCTTTGCCGTCTTCGTCGTCGTCGCCATCGTGGTGGACCTGGTGGCCCTGGAAAAAAAGGGAGGCCGGGCCGTTACCGCCCGCCAGGCCCTGGCCTGGTCGGCCCTGTGGGTAAGCCTGGCCCTCATTTTCTGCGCCATCCTGTGGGGCTGGCTGGACCACAGCGTGGGCAGGGAAGTGGCCAACCTGAAGGCCACCGAGTTCCTCACCGGCTACCTGATCGAGAAATCCCTGTCGGTGGACAACATCTTCGTCTTCCTGATGATCTTCACCGCCTTCGTGGTACCGGCGGAGCAGCAGAAGAAGGCCCTCATCGTCGGCGTCATCCTGGCCGTGGTGCTGCGGGCCGTCATGATCCTCATCGGCGCCTGGCTGATTTCCCAGTTCAGCTGGATCCTCTACGTCTTCGGCGCCTTCCTGCTCGTCACCGGCATCAAGATGGCCCTGCCCGGCGAACATGAGCCGGACATCGAACAGAATCCGGTGCTCAAGTGGATGCGCGGCCACCTGAAGATCCTGCCCCAGTACGATGGCGACCGGCTGTCGGTGTGGAAGGACGGGGTGCGCTGGTTCACGCCCCTGTTCGTGGTGGTGGTGCTGATCGGGGTCACCGACGTGATCTTCGCCGTGGATTCCATTCCGGCCATTTTCGCCGTGACCACGGACCCCTTCATCGTCATGACCTCCAACATCTTCGCCATCCTCGGCCTGCGGGCCCTGTACTTCCTGCTGGCGGACATGGCCTCCCGCTTCCACCTGCTCAAGTACGGCCTGGCGGCGGTGCTCTGCTTCATCGGCGTGAAGATGCTGATCGTCAAGTGGTTCCACATCCCGGTGTTCGTCTCCCTGGGCGCCGTGGCCGGCATCCTGGCGGTCTCCATCGTCGCCTCCCTGCTGCGGCCGGAGCAAGCCACGGCCGGGAACCGGTAGCAGGAGGGGCCTGGCTAGGCGTGCCGCCGCAGGCAGTACACGGAGTACGGCAAGGCGGCACAACGACGCCAGGCACCTGCTGATGCCGGTTCCCCCCATGGGCCGTGAGATAATCGCGGCCCATGGAAACCAACACCCACACCGCCGCCCTGGAAATCCTGCACCGGGTTTTCGGCTACACCGCCTTCCGCGGCAGCCAGGGCGACATCGTCGGCCACGTGGCCGACGGCGGCGACGCCCTGGTGCTGATGCCCACCGGCGGCGGCAAATCCCTCTGCTACCAGATTCCCGCCCTGCTGCGCCACGGCTGCGGCGTGGTCATCTCGCCCCTGATCGCCCTGATGCAGGACCAGGTGGACGCCCTCACCCAGCTCGGCGTCAAGGCGGCCTACCTCAATTCCACCCTGGACTGGCAGCAGGTACAGGAAGTGGAGCGGCGCGTCCTCCGCGGCGACCTGGACCTGCTCTACGTCGCCCCGGAACGCCTGCTCACCGACCGCTGCCTCTCCCTGCTGGACAAGCTGGAAGAGGACAAGCGCCTGGCCCTCTTCGCCATCGACGAAGCCCACTGCGTCTCCCAGTGGGGCCACGACTTCCGCCCCGAATACCTGCAGCTCTCGGCCCTGCACAACCGCTACCCGGATGTGCCCCGCATCGCCCTCACCGCCACCGCCGACACGGCCACCCGGGAAGAAATGCGGGTACGCCTGGGGCTGACCGAAGCCCGGGTCTTCGTCGCCAGCTTCGACCGGCCCAACATCCGCTACCTCATCGTCGAGAAAGACAACCCCCGCAAGCAGCTGCTCGGCTTCCTCGCCAACCATAAAGGCGAGGCCGGCATCGTCTACTGCCTGTCGCGCAAGAAGGTGGAAGAGACCGCCGCCTGGCTCACCAGCCAGGGCATTCCCGCCCTGCCCTACCACGCCGGCCTGCCGGCCGAGGTGCGGGCCGGCAACCAGCGCACCTTCCTGCGGGAAGAAGGCATCACCATGGTGGCCACCATCGCCTTCGGCATGGGCATCGACAAGCCCGACGTGCGCTTCGTCGCCCACCTGGACCTGCCCAAGAGCCTGGAAGCCTACTACCAGGAAACGGGCCGGGCCGGCCGCGACGGCGAACCGGCCGAAGCCTGGATGGCCTACGGTTTGCAGGACGTGGTGCTGCAACGCTCCCGCATCGAGGATTCCGTCGCCCCGGAAGAACAGAAGCGCCTGGAAGCCCAGAAACTCAACGCCCTCCTGGCCTACGCCGAATCCCCCCGCTGCCGCCGGGTGGTGCTGCTCGACTACTTCGGCGAAGCCAGCGAGCCTTGCAACAACTGCGACGTCTGCCTCACCCCGCCGGAACTGTGGGACGGCACCGTGGCCGCCCAGAAGGCCCTCTCCGTGGTCTATCGCACCGGCCAGCGCTTCGGCGTGGTGCACCTCATCGACGTGCTGCGGGGCAAGGTCAGCGACAAGGTCAAGCAGTGGGGCCACGACGCCCTGCCCACCTTCGGCGTCGGCGCCGACCTGGACGACGGGGCCTGGCGCGCCGTCTTCCGCCAGCTGGTGGCCGGCGGCATGCTCACCGCCGATCTGGCTGAACACGGCGCCATGAAGCTCACCGATGCCGCCCGCCCGGTGCTGAGAGGCGAACAGACCCTGCAGATGCGCCGCCACGTCGCCCGCAAGGGTGGCAGCAGCAAGAGCCGCAGCGAGCGGGCGCCGACCAAGCTGGACGACATGACCCTGGAAGACCAGTCCCTCTTCGAAGACCTGCGCCAGTGGCGCGCCGCCACCGCCAAGGAACAGGGCGTGCCGGCCTACGTCATCCTGCACGACAAGACCTTGAAGGAACTGGCGGAAGAACGGCCCACCACCCGGGACCAGCTGATGAACATCTCCGGCATGGGCACCGCCAAGCTGGAACGCTACGGCGACGACCTGCTGGGCATCATCCGGGCAGCCTGAGCCGTCCGGGTGGCGGCGATGGATTCAAACGCTACTGCCCGATGAGGCAATAGGGACGCCACTCTTCGGCATGGCAAGGCCGGGAGCAGCGTCCAGCCTGCCTTCCAGGCCATCTCACATCCAGCAACGAGATCGACACTCCCTAGGCGTTCCAGGAAGGTAAGGGGCGCTCACGGCAGCCATATACCACATCATTGCCCCCCCCCCAGCCAAGCCCTCCGTCCCTTCCGCCAACCGGTTTGACAGGGGCAAAGGGCACCTCTAGGCTGACGACATTCGCATATCACCGAATGCCGCATCAGCCATGCAGAGCCCAATGGTGATCGCGGCAAAGGATACCGCCCTCATGGAAATCGTCCTGACGATCGTTGCCGTTGCCATTCCGCTCTGGCTGAATGTTTGGGCTACCCGGATGATCTTGCAGGATGCCCTCTCGGAGCGCCCCCAGAAGATCGCCCAGTTTCTGCTGGTATGGCTGTTGCCCCTGCTCGGAGCAATCGTCGTCCTGGCCGTCCATCGAAAGGAAGAAAAGGGGCCCGGTGTATATCCCGCCGAGAAAGACCTGAACAACGACCTTCCCGCTTCAAGCGGCCCTATCCGTTCCATGAGGGAGGTATTGGACGATGACTGAGCAAGTGGCCCACTCCGGTAGAAGATACCGGATTCAGCCATGGCTTCTGCGAACCCGTTTTAGTTTTCTGATTTAGTCAGCAGGTACCCTTGGAAAACATATATCTATCCGCCCCCCTAAAAATTGGACTTGCGTATGCCACAGAAGAATACAAGCAACTGGCAGAACTACATTCCGATGACCAAATTTACGACGTCAAACCCAAAGAAGACCAGTTGAAGTGTGCCCTTTACCGGGCGTTTGCCGAAAGAGGCTATCTGGTCCATGTGGAAGCAAGCTACGAGCGCAACGGCGAAGAGTGCGATCTGTTGGCGAGCAAATCAGGGGAGGCTACCATCGCCATTGAAATCAAGACCGCCTGGGCAGGACAGGGTTGGACTAACAAACCCAAGGAGCAGGCTGCATCTTGGCGAAAAGACATTGAAAAGCTGAACACTCTTCGACACGGCAACACAGCGAAGGCAGATGAGGGTTATTTCATCCTTTGCTTTGCCTACGAGAAAGGCTCCCAGGGTGAACAGGCTGTGCGGCGTGAATTAAGTGAACTGGACACCAACAATTGCATGGATAGCTTTTCCATTTGTAACTGGAACGGCCTCAATGCGATTGACCTCTACGCCGTTCGAATTTACTAATACGTTGCCCGTGTTCGCCGAATGACAAGCTATTCAAACCGTCAGGCCGGCACCCCACTCGGCCACAAAGTCCGCCTGGAACTGCCGCAGCCATTGCAGCCGTTCCTCCCCCAGGCGGCGACCTGCCGCCGTCTGCATGGTGGCCGGCAGGGTCGCCAGCTTCACCTCGATGTGGTCCAGGGCGTAGGCCTTGTCGTCCAGCTCCCGCGCGGCCCCCAGCGGGTCGCCGGCATGGGCCAGGACTGAGCCCAGACGCCCCGCCGTGTAGAAGAGCCGGGCCAATCCCACCGCTCCCAAAGCATCCAGCCGGTCCGCATCCTGGACGATCTTGGCTTCGATGGTGGTGGGCGCGATGCCCGCCGAAAAGCTGTGGGCCGCGATGGCGTGGGCCACGGCGGCCAGTTTCTCTGCCGGAAAACCCGCTTCCCTGAGTTTTGCCACCGCCAGCTCCGCCGCCAGGGTCGAAGCCCGGGCCCGGTCTGCATGGTTCTTCGGCAGATTGACCAGATCGTGCAGATAGCAGGCCGCCATCACCACCAGGGCATCGGCCTCGGCATGGTCCTGCAGCAGGATCTGGGCGGTCTGCCAGACCCGGTGCAGGTGGTTGAGGTCGTGGGCGCCGTCATCATGGGTATCGGCGGAAAGCAGCGATACAAGAGTTGATCGCCATTGAGTCAAGTCATGGCCACACATAAGCCGACTTAGACACTCTCACCTTCGAAATAATCGGAATCGATTCGTTTCAACTCAAATCTACTGACAGGTGAAACACCAACATTATGATCGACCATCAATTTGGCTAAGTACTCGCCGGTAATCAGAATAATTTTCGAGGAAATCACCCCGGCGTATTCCTCCGCTTCTTTAGAAAAGCTGGAGGTAGTAATGAACACGCCCTTATTTGCGCGCTGCCCTTGAAGTGCTCCAGCGAATTTTTGTATCTCCGGTCGGCCTACCGTACCTTCCCAGCGCTTTGCCTGAACGTAAATGACATCCAAACCCAACTTGTCTTCTTTGATGATTCCGTCAATACCACCGTCACCGCTGCGTCCGATGGCCCTTCCGGCATCCTGACGAGAACCGCCATACCCCATCGCAACTAGCAGATCGATTACAAGACGTTCAAAAAATGCAGGAGAGGATGACTTGACCTGCTCAAGAAGCTCGCCCTCTAGATTGGTACGTAGCCTCTGATAAGCCTGGGAAAAAAGTTCCTCTGGTGTCGATTCAGGCACTGAAACAAGATGCTCTGCTTTGGGCACCGCATTAATCGACTGTTCATTAGGCTTATCGTCATTTCGACGGAGTTTGAAAGCCAAGTACTCGGGAAATTGCTCGAGGGTCGAATTGTCAATGCGGCTGGGGTTGGTTGAAAGCAACTGCAATCCCCGCTGGGTGATAGAAAATATTCCCCGCTTCCGAGACTCCAGCAAGGCAGCCTGTTTTAAGTAGGTTCTCGCCCACCCAACTCTGTTGTCGAACATTGGGGCTGTTCCACTAGGGAGCATTGTTCCCCGTTCCTCATCCGTCAGAGTAAATTCAGCAGCCAGTTGCTCAATGGCATCTCTAAGTCGATGCTCTTGCTGGTCGCCGGCAAGCATCAGCAGAGGAAGCATCAGGGTCTGGTAATCAGGAATGGGCATGTTCTTTTTTATATAACGGCCAAGAAACGACCTGCTCTTCGAAAGGAAAATGAACCAACATTATGCAAGACTCATTGGGGCCCATGCATGAAGCACTCAGCTTTTGTTCAACTGGCCCCCTGCATCTCCCCCATCAACGCCCCATGCCAGGCCAGCTCGTCTGCTGCCAGGTCCGGGTCCCGATACTGGCGCAGGGTCTGGACGATGACGCCGTCGCCGCGGAATTTGTACTGGGTGTCCATCAGCAGCACGTCCAGGGGCTCCGGGTTCACCGTGACGTAGCAGAGGTTGTCCGGCAGGGCCGGTTCTGCCGTCTTGCCGGCGGCCCGGGCGGCGATTTCCTTGGCGACGATGCGGCCCATGCGGTTGGCCACGTGGCCGCTCTTGGGGTAGTGGCCGAACAGGGGCGAGACGGCGCCGACGGCGTCGCCGATGACGAAGATGCGCTCGTCGGCCCGGCTCTGCAGGCTGGTGCCGCGCACCTGGGCCCAGCCGGTGTTCTTGCCGCCGCTCTTGTCACCATCGTCCGGCCCCACCAGACCGGCCTGCCAGGCGATGTCGCCGGCCTGCTGGGGCGGCATGAGGATGGCCTCGTCCCAGCCGAATTCGCCGGCGGCGGTGACGATGCGGCGGGCGCCCAGGTCCACCCGGCGCACCAGGGCGTGGGGCACGTAGTGGATCTGGTCCTTGAAGTATTCGTTGAAGACCTTGGCGTAGCCCGGGTTGGGCGGGTTGGCATCGAGCAGGGTGATGCGGGCGGGAATCTGGTTCCGCTGGAAGTGCCGGGCCAGCAGCACGGCCCGCTCGAAGGGGGCCGGCGGGCAGCGGTAGGGATAGGGCGGCACGGTCATCAGCAGGTCGCCACCCTTGAAGGCGCCCAGCCGGGCCTTGAGGGCGGCGAATTCGGGTCCGGCGGTGTAGGCCGGGGCATGGCGGCTGCGGGCCAGGGCCGCGGCCTCCCGACCGGCGGCATCGTCGCCGAACCAGGGGCCGTAGTCGTGGCGGATGCCGGGGGAGAGGATCAGCCAGTCGTACTCCAGGGGCCCCTGGTTGGTCAGCACCTGGCGCCGGTCCCGGTCCACGCCGCTGACTTCGGCCTGGAGGAAGGTGTAGCCGAGGCGGCCGGCCACCTGGCGGTAGTCGAAGCTCAGGGCGGCGCCATCCGCCTGGCCCACCAGCCAGTGGTTGCTGCGGGGGCAGGACCAGAAGGCGGGCAGCCGTTCCAGCAGTTCCACTTCCAGCTGGGGTGCCTCCTGGCGCAGATGGCGGGCGGCGGCAAGGCCGCCCCAGCCGCCGCCGACGATGAGCACCCGGCCGCCCTTGCCCGGGACGGTTGCGGGGGCAGCGGCCCGCGCCAGGGGCATGGCGCCGAGGGCGCCCAGGGCGGCGGTGGCAGTGAGGAAGTGACGGCGGCTCGGCTTCATGGCTCGTGATCGCAACGGGAAAGCGCCAGTCTAGCCAAGGACGCCGCCGGGCGACCTGACGCGCATCAATTCACGGCCCTTGCTCCCGGGCGACGGCAGCGGTAAAACCGGACCATGGAATTTGAAAGCAAGCACCGGAGTGCGCCAGGGCCGGCCGCCGCCTAAGCTGGCCCCGTCGCCTTGCCGGAGCATCCCCATGAAAAACGCTACCCACGCCCAATCCGCCCCCAACCTGCCCGCCGCCAAGCCTGGCAAGACGGCCACCGGTACCGCTGCCAGCGCCGCGGCAATCACCGCCGACCCGCGCTGGGCGGCCCTCTGCGCCCGGGACCCGGCGGCAGAAGGCCGGTTCGTCTACGCCGTGCGCAGCACCGGCATCTACTGCCGCCCCGGCTGCCCCTCCCGCCGCCCCAAACCGGAGAACGTGCAGTTCTTCGCCGACAGGGAGGCCGCAGCCGCAGCCGGTTTCCGTCCCTGCCGCCGCTGCCGGCCGGAGGAGGCGCCCCTGGCCCAGCGCCAGGCCGCCGTGGTGGCCGATCTGTGCCGCTTCATCGAGGCCGCCGAGACGCCCCCTACCCTGGCCCAACTGGCGGCCCGGGCCGGCCTCAGCCCCCACCATCTGCACCGCCTGTTCCAGACCCATACCGGCCTCACTCCCGGCGCCTATGCCAAGGCCCGGCGGGCCGAGCGCCTGCGCCAGAACCTGGCCGCCGGCCAGGGTGTGACCGAGGCCGCCTACGGCGCCGGCTACAACGCCAGCAGCCGCCTCTACAGCGAGGCCGGACGGGTGCTGGGCATGACGCCGGGGCGCTTCCGCCAGGGCGGCGCTGCCGAGGAAATCCGCTTCGCCGTGGCCCAAACCTCCCTCGGCGCCCTGCTGGCGGCCCGCAGCGCCCGGGGACTATGCGCCATCCTGCTGGGGGACGATCCCCTGGCCCTGGTGGCGGACCTGCAGGCCCGTTTTCCCAAGGCCCGGCTGATCGGCAGCGGGCCGGAGGAGGAAGGACAAACGGCAGGTGCAGCGGACAACGGCAACTTCGCCGCCTGGGTCGCCCAGGTGGTGGGCCTGGTGGAAGCCCCCCGGCTGGGACTGGCCCTGCCCCTCGATCTCCAGGGCACTGCCTTCCAGCGCCGCGTCTGGCAAGCCTTGCAGGCCATCCCCCCCGGGGAGACCCGCAGCTACACCGAAATCGCCCGGGACCTGGGCCTGCCCAAAGCCGTGCGCGCCGTGGCCGCCGCCTGTGCCGCCAATCCCCTGGCCGTGGCCGTGCCCTGCCACCGGGTGGTGCGCAGCGACGGCAACCTGGCCGGCTACCGCTGGGGCCTGGAACGCAAGGCCGCCCTGCAGCAGCGGGAACGGCAGCAGGCGGAAAATCCCGCCGCCAGCGCGGCACCACCCCACATCAAGGCAGCACCATGAGCGGCACTTTGGACCTCTTTGCCGACCTGCCGCCCCCGCCGCCCCACGCCGAACGGCTGGGGCCGGGCACGGTGCTGCTGCACGGCTACGCCCTGGAGCGGGCGCCGGCACTGATCGCGGCAGTGGAACGCATCATTGCCGCCTCCCCCTGGCGCCAGATGATTACCCCCGGCGGCCAGACCATGGTCGTGAGCATGAGCAACTGCGGCCCCCTGGGCTGGATCTCGGACCGCAGGGGCTACCGCTACGTCCCCCTCGACCCCTTGAGCGGCCAGCCCTGGCCGCCCCTGCCGCCCCTGCTGCTGCAACTGGCCGCCGCGGCCGCCGCGGCCGCCGGCTTTCCCGGTTTCGTCCCCGATGCCTGCCTGATCAACCGCTACGCCCCCGGCACCCGCCTCTCCCTGCACCAGGACCGGGACGAGGAGGACTTCTCCCAGCCCATCGTCTCCCTTTCCCTGGGCCTGCCGGCGGTGTTCCTCCTCGGTGGTGCCAGCCGCAACGACAAGACGGTGAAAATTCCCCTGCTGCACGGCGACGTGCTGGTGTGGGGCGGGCCGGACCGGCTGCGCTTCCACGGCGTGCAGCCAGTGAAAGACGGGAACCACGCCCTCACCGGCCCCTGCCGCCTCAACCTGACCCTGCGCCGGGCCCGCCGATGAAGACCAGCCTGACCCTGGCACTGCCGCCGGATTTCCGCGGCGACGACCTGCTGGCCTTCCACCGCCGCGACAGCCAGGCCCTGGCCGAGCGGGTAACGGCGCAGCGCATCGACAAGGGCCTGCTGTGGCAGGGCCGTCCCGCCTGCCTCAGCCTGGTGCTGGAAAGCCCCGGGGAGGCGGCCCTTGGCAGGGCCGGCAAGAGACAACGCAAGGCAGCCGTCACAAGAGAAGGGGCAGACCAAGCCGCAGCGGAAACCTTGGGCCCCGGCGCCCGGGTAACGGCAACCCTGGCGGTGGGCGGCGGCCCCCACCCCGCCGCTGCCGCCGTGCAGGCCCTGGTCAGCCATCTGCTGGGCCTGGGCCAGCCGGTGGCCGAGTTCGCCGCCGCCCATGGGCGCCATCCCCAGCTGGGGCCGGTCATCGCCCAACTGCCCGGCCTGCGGGTGCCCCAGACGGCGACTCCTTTCGAGGCTCTCACCTGGGCCGTCACCGGCCAGCAGATCAGCGTCGCCGCCGCCGTTTCCCTGCGTCGCCAGCTGATCCTGGCGGCGGACCTGCGCCACTCCTCCGGCCTCTACTGCTACCCCGATGCGGAAGCCCTGGCCCGGCTCGACGAAACGGACCTGCGCCAGGCCGGCTTCTCCCGCAGCAAGGCGGCGACCCTGCTGGACCTGGCCCGGGCCGTGGCGGCGGGAGAACTGGACCTGAGCTGCCCGGCGGCGGACCTGCCGGGCCTGCAGGCCGCCCTCCTGGCCCGCCGCGGCATCGGTCCGTGGACCGTCAATTACACCCTGCTGCGGGGCTTTGCCTGGCTCGACGGCTCCCTCCACGGCGACGTGGCCGTGCGCCGGGCCCTGGGCCTGCTGCTGGGCCGGACGGTGGAGGCCCGGGAAACGGAAGCCTGGCTCGAATCCTTCCGCCCCTGGCGGGCCCTGGCCGCGGCCCACCTGTGGGCCAGCCTGCGCCTGCAGGCCTGAGACGGCCCTAAGGGGCGATCAGGTAGAGGCAGAGGGAAATGGTGGCGAGGGAACCCACTGTGGTGAGCAGGATGACCCGGGCCACCATGCCCCCTTCCCGCCCGTAGAAGCTGGCCAGCATGAAGGGGCCGGTGCCCGTGGGCAGGGCGCTGAGGAGCAGGGCGGCGTGGGCCCACAGGGGCGGCAGCTGGAACACCCGGTAGGCGAGGAGCCCGGTGATGGCGGGCTGCAGCACCAGCTTGGCCAGGACCAGGCCGGCGGTGCCCGAACGCTGCCCCGCCTGGGGCTGGGCCAGGAAGGCGCCGAGGGAAACCAGGGCGCAGGGCGTGGCGGCGCCGCCGAGCAGGGTGAGGAAACGATCCAGGGCCAGGGGCAGCGCCAGGCCGGCCCCGGCCCAGGCGGCGCCGAGCAGGGGCGCCACCACCAGGGGATTGCGGGCCAGGGCCAGGCCCACCCGGGCGGCGATACGCCAGGGCGAGGGAGCCTGCTGCAGGCTGATTTCCACCAGCACGATGCCCACCGCGAAAAGGGCGCAGGCCACGATCAGGGTGGCGATGATGGCCGGCACCAGGCCCTCGTCCCCCAGCACCAGGGCGCACAGGGGAATGCCGAGGAAGCCGGTGTTGGCGTAGGCGGCGGAAAGGCCGTCGATGCTGGCGTCGGCCAGGTGGCGCAGCTGGCGCAGACGCAGCAGCACCGTCACGGCGAATACCGCGACGCAGCCGACGCAGACGGAAATGACGAAGCCCGGCTGCCACAGCTCGGCCCAGGTGGCCGTGGCGGTGGCCTTGAAGAGCAGGGAGGGCAGAGCCAGCCAGACGACGAAGCGGTTCAGCTCGAAGGAGGCCGCCTCCCCCAGGCAATGGCTGCGGCGGCCCACGTAGCCGGCCAGGATGAGGCCGAAAATGGGCAGGACGACTTGCAGGATGGCGATCATGGCGGGGCCGGGGAACCGGGGAGCGGGAACGGAGGCACCAGCTTAGGACTTCCCCATTCATACCGTCCAATGCTATATAAGTCGCACATCAATACCCTGGACGCAACGATGCTGCCGGACCTGCGCCAACTGCGTTACTTCGTCACCCTGGGCGAGACCCTGCACTTCGGCCGGGCCGCCGCCCTGCTGCACATCTCCCAGCCGCCCCTGAGCCGGCAGATCGCCGCCCTGGAGGAATCCCTGGGAGTCATGCTGTTCCAGCGCAGCTCCCGCCAGGTGGAACTGACCGTGGCCGGGCGGCATTTCCTCGCCCAGGCCCGGCGCCTGCTGGCCGACCTGGAGCAGGCGGTGCAGGGCACCCGGGCGGTGCACCGGGGCGAACAGGGCAGCCTGCGCCTGGACTTCACCATGGCCGCCGCCTGGAGCGCCCTGCCGCCCCTGATCAAGGCCTACCGCCGGGACTTCCCCCAGGTGGAGGTGCAGCTGGGGGAACTGCTGCCCCGGGAGCTGGACGATTCCCTCCTGGCCGGCCGTTGCGACGTGGGCCTGGCCTTTCCCTGGCAGCGTCCGGCGGGCCTGGAATACCTGTGCGTGCACCGGGAGCCCCTCTGCGCCGTACTGCCGGCGGGCCATCCCCTGGCGCAGGAGGAGACCGTGGCCGTGGCGGATCTGGCGGGGGAGCCCTTCATCACCTTTCCCGCCGCCACCGCCCCGGCCCTGCACGCCCTGGTGGCCGGCTGCTGCCGGGAACACGGCTTCGAACCCAAGGTCTGCCTGGAAACCCACCTGCAGCAGACCATCGTCAATCTGGTGGCCGAAGGGCTGGGGGTCTCCCTGGTGCCCCGCTCCATGGGCAAGATGCAGTTGCAGGGCGCCGCCTTCCGCCCCATCGCCGCGCCGCCCCTGGTGGAGCAGGGCATCATCTGGGCCGCCGCCAATCCCAACCCCTGCCTGCCCCACTTCCTCGCCTGCGCCCGCCAGGTGCGCCACCAGGCCGGCCTCGACTGAGGCGCCGCCGCCGCCAGGGTACAATGGCCGCCCCTGCCCACTC
>NZ_JBXAST010000070.1:0-16531 GCF_058809645.1 Azospira sp. MPR-E4
CGCCGGAAGAGGCCAACCGCTACGGCGAACCGGGCTTCAATCCCCTGGCCCCGCCGCCGCCCAGTGCCCCGACACCCAGCACTCCGGTGGAAGGCCAGTAGATCTGGCCATCCAAATCAATTCCTGGGCTGCAAAAACCACCGGCTGAAGTCTTTTCCGAGGCTGTCCCTGGGGGGCGGGATGGCTACGATTCCCCTGCAGCAGAGAAGACGAGTCTGAAGCGCGTATCGAAGACAGCACCCGGTGGCTGCAGATGGGCCACATCACAAGCTCTCGCCGGTGGGATTTCCACCGGCGCATGAATCGACGAACTGCGCCAGACTCCCCCAGCGGAGGATCGGACTAGATGGTCACGATTGCCCACCCTTGGTGTAGCTCTTGACCCTTTTGATATACGGTTCGCATCCAGCCAGATTGCCGCTGAACTCCCAATCCTTGATGACCTTGTCCTCCCCCACAACCAATTTGATGGTGCAGTTATAGCTAACAGGTACCAATTGAGATGAGGTTGTGGTTCCAAAAACCGGTGTGCGTCCCACATATCCAGTCGTAGTCGCCGTTTGGGGCATAAAAACTGCTGAATTCCGGCTTTCTCCCCAGTAATAGACCGTGTCCCCGGAAAACTCCTGCTTACTGTTCGGATAGCCGAGAGCACTGAATGCTTCCTTCTCATGTCGTCCTACCAAGGCATTGAGACCATCCTCAAGCTGACCAAAGGTTGCGCAACCAGACAGGGCGACTGCAGCGACAACGATAGCGAGGTTTTTTTTCATAGGCTTTTTCCTCTCCAGGTTCAACGAGGGGGCAGATTCTACGAAAACCTTTTTGCCACGGGCAAGCCTCCGGACAACATGAAAAACAACGTAGGTCTCCTGCTGCCGGAGCAAGGAAATGGGCTTGTCGCCCACGATCTCGAGAAACGTGACCATAGAGGTAGCATCCTTCGTTAGCGCCATGACCTTGCTCTAAGGACACCTCTCTCTATGGGCACCTCTCGATAAACTCGCCTACCCGCCAGGATCACGGAACTGGTTGCGGTTTGGTTGGAGCGACGGAGCGGCCCCCTTGGCCTGCGTTATGGCTGCTCCCCACAGCGAAGTAGCGGGCATGCCCAGCAGAAAGCTCCGCGAAAAACTTGGCCAATGCAACGCTCTGGGTACCGATGGCAAGGCTCTTCTCGGCAACGAAGGTTTCGGCAACCCGAACGAAACAGTAGTAGGAAACACCGACAGCCGGCACGGAGCAGGCAGGGGGATGATGACGAAAGGGGAAAACCGGGGGACGAGTCTGAGGCCGCAAAGGGCATCGACAGGACTAGCGGAGATGGGGCTTTTTGCCCGAGCGGAAGGCAAAAAGCAAAAAAGCCGCCAAAAGGCAGCTTTTTGTTCTTCGTCACACCGTCGTTTTCCAGAGATTTCTGGTGGGTGGTACAGGGATTGAACCTGTGACCCCTGCCGTGTGAAGGCAGTGCTCTACCGCTGAGCTAACCACCCGGTGCGTCGAAGAGGTGCGCATTAGACCACAACAATTTCGGGTGGTCAAACGTTTTTGAAAAAAACATCTTTTCTCCCCCGGAGCACCCGCTGCCGGGACCGGCGTCCATGGCATCCATTACAATAGCCTCCTTTTGTTCAACGCCAGACACCCACCATGATCCGTACCCGTTTCGCCCCCAGCCCCACCGGTTACCTGCACATCGGCGGCGCCCGCACCGCCCTCTTCTCCTGGGCCTACGCCCGCCGCCACGGGGGCAAGTTCGTGCTGCGCATCGAGGATACGGACGTGGCCCGTTCCACCCCGGAAGCCGTGCAGGCCATCATCGACGGCATGAACTGGCTCGGCCTGGAGCACGACGAAGGCCCCTTCTACCAGATGCAGCGCATCTACCGGTACAAGGAAGTGATCCAGCAGATGCTGGAAGCCGGCACCGCCTACCACTGCTACACCTCCCCCGAAGAACTGGAACAGATCCGCGAAGCCCAGCGGGCCAAGGGCGAAAAGCCCCGCTACGACGGCCGCTGGCGCCCGGAGCCGGGCAAGACCCTGCCCACCCCGCCTTCCGGCATCCAGCCGGTGGTGCGCTTCAAGAACCCGGCGGACGGCGTGGTGGCCTGGGACGACCTGGTCAAGGGCCGCATCGAGATCAGCAACAGCGAGCTGGACGACTTCATCATCGCCCGGGCCGACGGCACCCCCACCTATAACTTCTGCGTGGTGGTGGACGACTGGGACATGGGCATCACCCAGGTCATCCGCGGCGACGACCACGTGAACAACACCCCGCGCCAGATCAATGTGCTGCAGGCCCTGGGGGCCAGCGTGCCCCAGTACGCCCACCTTTCCATGATCCTGGGCGACGACGGCCAGAAGCTGTCCAAGCGCCATGGCGCCGTTTCCGTCATGCAGTACGACGAGGACGGCTATCTGCCGGAAGCGGTGCTCAACTACCTGGGCCGCCTGGGCTGGTCCCATGGCGACGACGAAGTGTTCTCCATGGAACAGTTCTGCCAGTGGTTCGACCTGGACCACATCACCCCGTCGGCCGCCCAGTTCAATACGGAAAAGCTGAACTGGCTCAACGCCCACTACATCAAGCAGGCCGACAACGGCCGCCTGGCCGACCTGGTGCGCCCGCGCCTGGCGGCCCGGGGCATCAACCCGGCGCCGGTGCCGGCCCTGGAATCCATCATCGCCCTCTACAAGGAACGGGTGCATACCCTGAATGAGCTGGCGGATGCGGCCGAGGTGTTCTACATCGACATCCACCCCAACGCCGAACTGCTGGCCCAGCACCTCAGCGAGGAAGCCAAGCCGGCCCTGGCCGACTTCATTGCCGGCGTCCAGGGCGTCAATTGGGAAGCGCCGGCCATCGGCGCCCTGATCAAGGAGACCGTGGCCAAACACAGCCTGAAGATGCCCAAGCTGGCCATGCCCCTGCGGGTGCTGCTCACCGGTCAGGCCCAGACCCCGTCCGTGGATGCAGTGGTGGCCCTGTTCCCCCGGGAAAAGGTGCTGGCACGACTGGCCGCAGCAAAAATTTAAAAAAAGTTGGCGAAGAGGGTTTACAAGCTAAAAAACGCTCCCTATAATTCGGTCTTCTTTCGCGGCGGGGGTATAGCTCAGCTGGGAGAGCGCTTGCATGGCATGCAAGAGGTCCGCGGTTCGATCCCGCGTACCTCCACCATACAAATGCGAAAGATACCTAGGGTCCCCATCGTCTAGAGGCCTAGGACACCGCCCTTTCACGGCGATAACCGGGGTTCGAATCCCCGTGGGGACGCCACAGATTCAAGTGGTACCGGCAGCATCGGTAGCGCAGTACAGAGTTAAAGCAGTTTGGAGTGGTAGTTCAGTTGGTTAGAATACCGGCCTGTCACGCCGGGGGTCGCGGGTTCGAGTCCCGTCCACTCCGCCAACAAAATAGAGAAAACCGGCCCTGTGCCGGTTTTTTCGTTTCCAGCCTCCATTTCCTCATATCTCCGGGAGTCCGCCATGGACACAGCCGCCACCCTGGATGCCGTTGCCGAAGAACTGGCAGAGGCCCGCCGCGTCCTTTTCATCACCGGCGCCGGCATCTCCGCCGACTCGGGACTGCCCACCTACCGGGGCGTCGGCGGACTCTACGAGGAGGACCTGACGGCCGAAGGCTTCTCCATCGAAGAGGCGCTGTCCGGCCCCATGCTGCGCCAGCATCCCAAGATCACCTGGAAATACCTGGCCCAGATCGAGCGCACCTGCCGCGACGCCCGCCCCAACCGGGCTCACCAGGTCATCGCCGATCTGGAACGGCGCGGCACCACGGTCACCGTCTTCACCCAGAACATCGATGGTCTGCACCGCCAGGCCGGCTCTTCCGACGTCATCGAGATTCACGGTCGCCTGCATCATCTGCACTGCACCCGCTGCAGTTACGAGGTGGAAGTGAACAGTTTCTCCGGCCTGGAACTGCCGCCGGCCTGCCCCCGCTGTAGCGCCCTGGTACGGCCCCGGGTGGTGCTTTTCGGCGAATCCCTGCCGCAGATGGAAATGGAACAGCTGCTCCGCACCCTGGATGCCGGCCCCGACATGGTCTTTTCCATCGGCACTTCCAGCCTCTTTCCCTATGTGGCCGAACCGGTGCTGTGGGCCAGCGAGCAGGGCATCACCACGGTGGAAATCAATCCGGGCACCACGCCCGTCAGCCCCTTCGCCGACCACCACATCACCCAGGGGGCTGCCGCCACCCTGGAGGCCCTGTGGCAACGCCTCCGGTAAATACCGTACGTCATTCCAACGGCCTGGATTTTTTACCTTTGGCAGCGGATATCCCCTTCTTTTCATAGGGTATAATTCCGCGATTAGGTCATCCTGAAACGTCGTGCCCGACGCCCGGTCCGCCTGCCGTGCCGGCCCTCGGGAATCCCCCCGCCTGGCGGGGAACAGCAGACAAAGAGAATCTATGACGCTCGACGACACGCTAGGCTGCACCCTCCGCTTCATCCGGCAACTCCATCGTTCCCTCCCGGCCCTGGCCTGCGGCGCCCTCTTCGCCGCCACTCCCGCCCAGGCCAACGACCAGCCCCTGACGCTTTCCTTCGCGCCCAGCCTGCAGTCCATGGTGCCGTCCCGCACCGAACTGTCCGCCCGCCCCGAAGCCAGCCCGGTCCAGAACGATGGCAGCCTGCCGGTGGAGGAGATCGCGCCGATCCCCCAGTTACCCCGCACCATCGACCTCACCGCCTCCCCCGACAACCTGTGGGAACGCATCCGCAACGGCTTCGGCATGCCGAACCTGAACAACGACCTGGTGCTGACCCACCAGCAGTGGTACATGAACCGGCCCGATTACGTGCGACGCATGGTCGAACGCAGCCGCCGCTACATGTTCCACATCGTCGAGGCCATCGAGAAGCGCGGCATGCCCATGGAACTGGCCCTGCTGCCCATGGTGGAAAGCGCCTACAACCCCATGGCCTATTCCCGCAGCCACGCTTCCGGCCTGTGGCAGTTCATTCCCTCCACCGGCAAGAACTTCAAGCTGGAACAGAACTGGTGGGTGGACGACCGGCGCGACATCATCGCCTCCACATCCGCCGCCCTGGACTATCTGCAGACCATCTACGAGATGCACGGCGACTGGCAACTGGCCCTGGCTTCCTACAACTGGGGCGAAGGCGCCGTCGGCCGGGCCATCGCCAAGAACCGGGCCAAGGGCCTGCCGACCGATTACGAAAACCTGACCATGCCGGCGGAAACCCGCAACTACGTGCCCAAGCTGCAGGCCCTCAAGAACATCCTCTCCAACCCCCGCCTGCTGGCCCAGCTGGACCTGCCCCAGATTCCCAACCAGCCCTACTTCGCCGCCGTGGCCAAGCCGGCCGATATGGACGTGAAGGTGGCGGCCAAGCTGGCGGAAATGCCGGTGGATGAATTCGTCGCCCTCAACCCGGCCCATAACCGCCCGGTGATCAAGGCCGACCGTCCCCTGGTGCTGCCGGCGGAAAAGGTGGAGCGCTTCCGCGCCAACCTGGAAAACAACGAAGCCCCCCTCTCCTCCTGGACCTCCTACACCCTCAAGGCCGGGGAAAAGCTGGACAAGGTGGCAGCCCGCCTGGGCGTCTCCGTGGCCCACCTGAAGACGGTGAACGGCCTGCCGCCCAAGGCCAAGGTAGGCGCCGGCACCACCCTGCTGGTCCCGGCCCGGGACGGCATCGAAGGCGACCTCGCCGTCGCCTCCTTCACCCCGCCGGCAGCCGAAACCGCACCCGCCCGCAGCGACGCCCGCGCTGATTCCCGTGCCGACTCCCGCAACGAACCCCGGGCCCAGCCGGCCAAGTTCCACGTGGTCAAGAAAGGCGACACCCTCTTCTCCATCGCCCGCCGCTACGACGTTTCCGTGGACGAGCTGAAGCGCTGGAACAAGCTGGGCCGCAACATGGCCGCCGGCACCAAGCTCACCGTGGCCCCCGCCGTCGCCGCTCCCGCCGCTGCCGCCAAGACCACGGTGGCCAGCGCCCCGGCCAACGGCCGCGTCAGCGCCACCCTGGAAGGCAAGAACCTCAAGCTGAGCAAGAACGACAAGGCCCCGGCCAATGCCAAGGCGGCTACCGCCAAGGCCAAGGTGGCCCGCTACACCATCCGCAAGGGCGACACCCTGGCCGGCATCGCCAAGAAGTTCAAGGTGGAAGCGGACGACATCAAGCGCTGGAACAAGGTGGCCCCGGGCAACCTGAAACCGGGCCAGACCATCACCATCCAGCTGGCCCAGAACGACTGAGGCCGAAGGACGACGGATAAAGGCGCCTGCGGGCGCCTTTTCTTTTGGCCGGCGGGCGCGGCAAGGATTTTCCGCCTTCCGCCTTCCGCCTTCCGCCTTCCGCCTTCCGCCTTCCGCCTTCCGCCTTCCGCCTTCCGACGGCTCCTTTGTGGCGCGCCTAAGCTGCCGCCACCTGCAGGTGCGGCCCTACACCGTCATCTCCAGCGCTTCAAGTACGGAGATCCCCGCTCCGGCGGGATTGCGGCGGGGCGTAGAATTCAAGCCTTCGCCGCCGTCCCTGCCGGCGCCGGGCCGCGCCTGGCCGCCCCGGAACCCGGCTTCCACTCGCTGACCATGACCCCCACGTATTCCACCGCTGCAGCCGCCGATAGCGGAGGGCTGCAAGCCGGCACCCCCGCCTTCCGTCGCGCCAACCTGGCCCTGGCCACCGGCGGCTTCACCTGCTTCGCCCTGCTCTACGGCACCCAGCCGGTGCTGCCCCAGCTCACCCACGAGTTCGGCATCTCCCCGGCCAGCGCCAGTTTCAGCGTCGCCGCCGGCACCCTTTCCATGGCCCTGCTGCTCATTCCCCTGAGCCTCATCGCCGACCGCTATGGCCGGGAGCGGCTGATGCGCCTGGGGCTGCTGGGGGCCGCCCTATTCGCCTGCGCCTCCGCCTTCATGCCGGACTTCCACCTGCTGGTGCTGTGCCGGGCCCTGCTGGGCGCCTGCATCGCCGGGGTGCCCGCCGCCGCCATGGCCTACCTGGGGGAAGAGATCGCCCCCAACGCCCGGGGCCGGGCCATGGGCCTCTACATCGCCGCCAACGCCCTGGGCGGCATGTCCGGGCGCTTTCTCTCGGCCCTGGTGACGGGCTGGTGGGACTGGCGCCACGGCCTGGGAGCCCTGGGCCTGCTGGGGCTGCTGGCGGCCTTCACCTTCTGGCGCCTGCTGCCGCCGGCCCAACACTTCAGGCCCCGCTCCCTGGAGCCCCGCCTGCTGCTGGCGGACGTGGGCCGCATCTACGCCGACCCGGGCCTGCCCTGGCTGTTCGTCACCGCCTTCCTCATCATGGGCAGCTTCGTCGGCATCTACAACTACCTGGGCTTCCGCCTCAGCCTGCCGCCCTACGGCCTGGGCCCGGCAGCCATCGGCGCCATCTTCCTGCTCTACGCCGTGGGCAGCGCCTCCTCGGCCCTGGCCGGCCACCTGGCGGACCGCATCGGACGCAGCCGCATCGTGCTGCTGATGAGCCTGACCATGGCCGCCGGCATCGGCCTCACCCTGGCCGCCGCCCTGCCCCTGATCATCCTCGGCCTGGCCGTGTTCACCTTCGGCTATTTCGCCGTGCATGCGGTGGCCAGCGGCTGGGTGGGACGCCGGGCCGGGCCGCGGCGGGGGCTGGTCTCCGCCCTGTACCTGTCCAGCTATTACCTGGGCGGCAGCGTCATCGGCAGCGCCACGGGCTGGCCCTGGATCCACGGCGGCTGGCCGGGAGTGGTGGCCACCCTGCTGGCCTGCGTGGCGGTGGTGCTGGGCATCGCCCTCTCCCTGCGGCGCCTGGGAGACGGCTGAGGAACCCGGAAAACACCCAGGCCGCAAAGGCAGAAGGGACGCCACTTTCCACCATGGCACGGTGGAGAATGGCGTCCCTTCTGCCTTGCAGGGGTGCTTGTTTTGCGGCTAGTCCGCCGGATAAAGGTGGCAGCGCACCACCACGCCGCCGGCCTGGGTGCTGGGGGCCGGATATTCCTGGCGGCAGCGCTCGCTGGCCTGGGCGCAGCGGGGATGGAAATGGCAGCCCTGGGGCGGCCGCGCCGGGGACGGCGTCTCGCCGGGCAGGCGCACCATTTCCCGCTGACCCGCCAGGCGGGGCTCGGGCACGGCCGAGAGCAGGGCCCGGGTATAGGGATGGCAGGGAGCCGCCAGCACCTGCTGCACCGGCCCCTGCTCGACGATGCGGCCCAGGTACATCACCGCCACGTCGTGGGCAAGATATTCCACCACGGCGAAGTTGTGGGTGATGAAAAGATAGGCCAGCCCCAGTTCCTCCTGCAGGCGGCGCAGCAGATTGAGAATCTGGGCCTGCACGGAAACGTCCAGGGCCGAGGTGGGCTCGTCGCACACCAGCAGCTCCGGCTGTACCGCCAGGGCCCGGGCGATGGCGATGCGCTGGCGCTGGCCGCCGGAAAATTCGTGGGGATAGCGGCCCAGAGCCTCCGCCGGCAGGCCCACCGATTCCAGCAGGGCAGCCAGGGCCGCCCGCCGTTCGTCCCGGCTGGCGGCCACCCGCAGGGCGGTCATGCCTTCCTCGATGATCTCCCCCACGGTGAGGCGGGGGTTGAGGGAGGCGAAGGGGTCCTGGAACACCATCTGCATGCGCCGCCGCAGGGGCTTCAGTTCCCGCTCCGGCAGACCCAGCAGCTCCCGGCCATCGAGCCGCACCGAGCCGCTGGCCGGCAGCAGGCGCAGCACGGCCTTGCCGGCGGTGGTCTTGCCGCAGCCCGACTCACCCACCAGGGCCAGGGTACGGCCCCGCTGCAATTCCAGGGAAACCCCGTCCACCGCCTTGACGTGGCCCACGGTGCGCTTGAAGAGGCCCTTGCGGATGGGGAAATGGACCTTCAGTTCGCCCACGGCCAGCAGGTTTTCCCGGGCGGCGTCGGCGGCAGCGGCAGCAGTCGGTGGCGCGGCGGGCAGGTCCGGCAGGCGCTGCTCGCCGCCCGGCAGCTGTTGGGCCACCCAATGGCAGCGCACCTGATGACCTGCTTCAAGCTCGGTCCAGCCCGGGCTTTCCAGCCGGCACCGCTCCATGGCCACCGGGCAGCGGGGGGCGAAGCGGCAGCCGGCGGGCATGGCGGCCAGGCCCGGCACCTGGCCGGGGATGGTGGCCAGCTGGGCGCCCCGCTGGCCCAGGTCCGGCAGGGCAGCGAAGAGCTTTTGCGTATAGGGGTGGCGCGGGCTGGTGAAGAACTCCTGCCGGGGCGCCGTCTCGACGATTTCGCCGGCGTACATGACGCCGACCCGGTGGGCGCTGCGGGCCACCACCCCCAGGTCGTGGGTGATGAGCAGCATGCCCATGGCCCGTTCCGCCTGCAGCCTGGCCAGCAGGTCGAGAATCTGGGCCTGGATGGTCACGTCCAGGGCCGTGGTCGGCTCGTCGGCGATGAGCAGCCGCGGCTCCCCGGCCAGGGCGATGGCGATCATGGCCCGCTGCTTCATGCCGCCGGAGAGCTGGAAGGGATATTCCTCCAGCCGCCGCTCCGGGTCGGCGATGCCGACGGCGGTGAGCAGGGCCAGGGCTTCCCGGCGGGCCGCCTCGCCCTTCATGCCCCGATGCCGTTCCAGGGATTCGCCGATCTGGCGGCCGATGGTCAGCACCGGATTGAGGCTGGTGGCCGGCTCCTGGAAGATCATGGCGGCGGCGCTGCCGCGGCGGTCGCGCATGGCCGCTTCGGGCAGGGCCAGGATTTCCTCCCCTTCCAGCCACACCTCGCCGCCCTGGATGCGCCCGGCGTTGGGCAGCAGGCGCAACAGGGCCAGGGCGGTGGCGGACTTGCCGCAACCGGATTCGCCGAGCAGGGCGAAGGTCTCGCCGGGGGCCACGGCGAAGGAGACGCCGTCCACGGCGGTGAGCACCCGGCCGCCGGCGAGGAAGCCGGCCTTGAGGTTGCGGACGGAAAGCAGGTCGGACATCAGGCGGCCCTCGGATCGAAAGCGTCCCGCACCACGTCGGCGAAGAGGTTGGCGGCCAGGACCAGGATGAACATGAAAACGAAGGCGGCGGCCAGGGACCACCACACCATGGGCTCCCGGGCCAGTTCCATGCGGGCGTTGTTGATCATGGTGCCGAAGCTGATCATGGTCGGGTCCACGCCGATGCCGACGTAGGAGAGCACGGCCTCGGCCAGCACCAGTCCGGAAAAATCCATGACCAGGGCGATCAGCACGATGTGCATGACATTGGGCAGGATGTGACGCAGCAGGATGCGCCAGGAGGAAACGCCGAAGGCCTGGGCCGCCTGGATGTATTCGAGCTGGGACAGCTTCAGGGTCTCGCCCCGCAGCAGGCGGGCCAGGCCGGTCCAGCTGGTCATGCCGAGGATGAAGCAGAGGGCCAAGAGGCGCAGGTCGGCCCGCTCGGCGGCGGTGGCGAACCACTCCGGATGGGTGTCGATCACCACCTGCATCATCAGCACGGCGGCGGCGATGAGCAGCACCCCGGGAATGGAACTCAAGGTGGTGTAGAGATACTGGATCAGGTCGTCCACCCAGCCGCGGAAATAGCCGGCGGCGATGCCCAGCAGCACCCCCACCGGCAGGGTCACCAGGGTGGTGACGAGGCCGATGACCAGGGCGGTGCGGATGCTCTTGAGGATCTGGTAGAGCACGTCCTGGCCCACCTTGTCGGTGCCCAGCACATGGTATTCCGGCGCCAGGGCCAGCAGGGGCGTGAGCAGCAGGAAGAGCCCGGCCAGGGTCAGCAGCAGGGCATCCCAGGCCGGCGCCGTGCTGGTGGGCGGCCGCCGCCACAGTTCCCGCCAGGACTGGCGGAAGGAACACTGCCGGCGTCGGGCCAGACGGCCGGCGAGAAAAATCGCCAGGGCCGCCCACAGCAGGGCCGCCAGGCCGTAGCCCTGCAGCAGGCGCCGGGTCACGTCGCCGGCCCAGGCGGATTCCTCCGACCCCAGGTGGGCGCCGCCGAACTTGAGGCGGGGAAAGTCCCGCTGCTGCACCAGGCTGCCGTCGGGCTGGCGGACTTCCTGCATTTCCTTGGCGTAGGCCCGGGTCGCCAGAGGCGCCGAATAGGTCTTTTCCACCTGGGTACGCAGAGGCGTCAGGAGGGCGTCCAGGAGCGAGAGGACTTCGACCCCGTAGGCCGGTGCCGCCCCAACGCCGCTGCCCTGGCCATTCTGCGGGGCATCGGCCAGGCGGGGCCGGTAATGGGCGGAGTCCAGCAGACCCACCGCCACGAACAGCGCCAGTATTGCCAGAGAGGCCATGCCGGTACGGCTGTGCAGCACCCGGCCCCAGGCGGCGCCCAGGGGCGGCGTGCGGGCCACGCCCCAGGCCAGCAGGCCCAGGGCCGCCACCAGCAGCCAGATGACCAGGTCGGACCAGAGGAAGACGGGAAGGAAGGCCATGTCAGTCGAAGCGAATCCGCGGGTCCACCAGGGTGTAGGAAATGTCGGTCAGGATCAGGCCGGCGATGTACAGCACGGAGCCGATGAAGACCATGGAGCGGACCACGGCGAAGTCCTGGGCGTTGATGGCGTCGATGGTGTAGCTGCCGAGGCCGGGAATGCCGAAGAAGGATTCGGTGAGCAGGGAGCCCATGAAGAGCAGGGGAATCACCACCACCACCCCGGTGAGGATGGGGATCATGGCGTTGCGCAGCACGTGGCGGAACATCACGGCACTCTCCGAGAGGCCCTTGGCCCGGGCAGTGCGCACGTAGTCCTTGCCCATTTCCTCGAGGAAGATGGTGCGGTACCAGCGGGCGCTGCTGCCGATGCCGGCGACGACGCCGATGGCCACCGGCAGGAGCAGGAATTTCCAGGCGTCCAGGCCCTCCACGTAACCGGAGATGGGCACCAGCCGCCACACCTTGGAGATGAGCCACTGGCCGCCGATGATGTAGAACAGGCCGGAGATGGACATCATGGCGACGCAGGCGACGACGCCCCAGAAATCCAGGGCCGTGGCGCGGAAAAAGGCCAGCAGCAGGGCCAGGGAAACGGTCACCAGCAGGCCCAGGATGAAGGTGGGGATGGCGATGGCCAGGGAGGGCCCCATGCGGGTGCGGATTTCGGTGGCGATGTCGCGGCCGTCCTCCGCCGCGCCGAAGTCGCCGACGAAGAGCCGGGCCGACTTGGTGAAGAAAATGGTGCGGGTCGCCTTTTCCAGGCCGGCGGCCTCGCCGTTCCAGAAGAGGGGCGCATCGTAGCCCCGCTCCGCCTTCCACTTGGCGATGGCTTCCGGGGTCACCCGTTTCACGCCCAGCTGCATACGCGCCATGTCGTCCGGCGTATTGACGACGAAGAAGAGGGCGAAGGTGAGCAGGTTCACCCCGATGAGAATGGGGATGGCGTAGAGGAGGCGACGCAGGAGGTAGGCAAGCATGACCCCGCGACTATACCAAGGCCGCCCCGCCCCTGACCACCAAAGCGCTTTGCCCGGACCCGGCGCCGGCCCTAGAATGGCGGCCGGTTTGCCTTCTTTTGCTCCTGCCCGAGTCCCGCCCGAGTCCAGCCCATGACCCCCATGCCCTCCCCTCCTCCCCACGTCGCCGTCATCGGCGGCGGCCCGGCCGGGCTCATGGCGGCGGAAGTGCTGGCCCGGGACGGCGCCCAGGTCACCGTCTACGAGGCCATGCCCTCGGTGGGACGCAAGTTCCTCATGGCCGGCAAGGGCGGCATGAACATCACCCACAGCGAGGACTTCGCCGCCTTCCAGGAACGCTACGGCAGCGCCCGGGAACGGCTGGCGCCCCTGCTGCAGGAATTCGGCCCGGAGGCCCTGCGGGCCTGGATCCACGGCCTGGGCGTCGACACCTTCGTCGGCACCTCGGGCCGGGTCTTCCCCACCGAGATGAAGGCGGCGCCCCTGCTGCGGGCCTGGCTGCACCGGCTGCGCCAGGATGGCGTCGCCTTCCAGGTGCGGCACCGCTGGCTCGGCTGGAGCGCCGACGGCGCCCTGCGCTTTGCCACGCCGGCAGGGGAAATTGAAGTAAAGCCCGCCGCCACGGTGCTGGCCCTGGGCGGCGGCAGCTGGGCCAAGCTGGGCTCGGACGGCGCCTGGGTGCCCACCCTGGCCCGGGCCGGCATTGCCGTGGCGCCCCTGCGGCCGGCCAACTGCGGCTTCGACGCCGCCTGGAGCCCCCATTTCCGGGAGCACTTCGCCGGCCAGCCGGTGAAGCCGGCGGTGGCCGCCTGCAGCGGCCCCGACGGCCGGGCCTGGCGCCGCCAGGGGGAATTCGTGGTCAGTGCCGACGGTGTCGAGGGCGGCCTCATCTACGCCCTCTCCGCCCCCCTGCGGGACCTCATCGAGCGGGACGGCAGCGCCACCCTGAGCCTGGACCTGCTGCCCGGCCACAGCGCCGAGCGGGTGCTGGCCGAGGTGCGCCGCCCCCGGGGCTCCCGCTCCCTCTCCAGCCACCTGCAAAGCCGCCTGGGCCTGAAGGGGGTGAAGATGGGCCTGCTGCGGGAATGCCTGGACAAGGAGCGCTTCCAGGACGAGACCGCCCTGGCCGCCGCCATCAAGGCCCTGCCCCTGCGGCTGCTGGCGCCCCGTCCCCTGGACGAAGCCATCAGCAGCGCCGGCGGCGTGCGCCTGGAGGAGCTGGACGAGCAGCTCATGCTGCGGCAGCGGCCCGGCCTCTTCTGCGCCGGCGAAATGCTGGACTGGGAGGCACCCACCGGCGGCTATCTGCTCACCGCCTGCTTCTGCACCGGCCGAAAAGCTGGCATGGGAGCCGGGCAATGGTTAAAGTTGAGGCAACGGGCGGCCAGCACAACAACATAAGGGCCGCCCCAACGCCAGACGCCGCTCCCGGCCGCCCCTGCGCCATTCCCGGGAGCCTCCCGTCGCCATCAAGGAGGGACTTATGCTGCACGAAGATGTCGAACAGTTCGGGAATTTCCTGTTCACCCTGGAATGGCTGCTGGAAGTCTCCGCCCGCTACGACAGCAATATCCACTTCCACCTGGTGCATGTCGACTTCGGCTCCCCCCACATCCTGGGCGAGACCTACGGCGCCCAGGCGGCCAGCCTCAAGCTGCACGAAGTCCAGGACGCCCTCGGCCAGACCCTGCGCAAGACCGACCTGGTGGCCCGGCACGGCGTCGATTTCTGGATCATCATGCCCAGCGACCCCAGCATCGACCCCCTCTCCACCCGCCTGCGGGAGATCATCGAGGTCGCCTCCCAGTGCGGCCTGGAGATCGTGGGCCGGGACATTTCCTTCTTCTCCCTGAAACAGGGCCATCCGGAACTGGGCCTCAACTGTTCCGGCATGGATTTCCTCGCCTACCTCAAGCACAACCACAGCCGCCTGGCCCTGCACGAGCTGGAATTGCCGGCCCAGAACTGAAAAAGGGCGCCGCCGGCGCCCTTTTCCTTCCACCCCACCGCTTCAGGTGGTGGCGATCACGTAGCGGCCGCGGCCGCTTTCCTTGGCCCGGTACATGGCCTGGTCCGCCTGCAGCAACAGGGTATTGGCGGCGCTCTCGCCGTCACCCAGGGCGATACCGATGGAAACCCCGAGACGGCAACTCTGATCCTGGACCGGGAACGGCTCCGCCAGGGCTTCGATGCACTTGGCGGCGACCCGGGCCGCGGCCTGCTCCGCCTGGCTATCCAGATCGCCCATGAGGATGACGAATTCGTCGCCACCGACCCGGGCCAGGGTATCGCTGGCCCGCACGCAGCCGCTGAGGCGGCCGGCCACCAGGCGCAGCACCTCGTCTCCGGCCTCGTGACCCAGGCTGTCGTTGATCGGCTTGAAGCCGTCCAGGTCGAGGAACAGCAGGGCGATGCGGCTGCCCTTGCGCTGGGCCAGGACCCGGGCCTGGCTCAGGCGGTCGGCCAGCAGCATGCGGTTGGGCAGGCCGGTGAGGGCGTCGTGGTGCGCCGCCTGGGCCAGGGCCGCCTGGCTCTCGCTGAGCTTGCGCAGGAGCCGGTTGAAGGCGGCGGTGAGATGGCCCACCTCGTCGTTGCGCAGCACCGGCAGGGGTTCCAGGGGGCACTCGCCGCGGGTCATGCGGTCGGCGTGCTCCGCCGTGCGCCGCAGGGGGCGGAAGACGTGGGCCAGACCCAGGGAAGCCAGCACCAGGAAGACCAGGGACACCACCACGCTGTTGCGCAGGATGTACTGCTGCACCCGGGTCACCGGCTCGAAGGCTTCCGCGGTGGGCAGGCGGGCCACCACGAACCACTCGGCGCTGGGCACGGAGACGATGGCCACCGCCTCTTCCACACCCTTGGCGTTGACGGTGATGCCGGTGCCCCGGTAGCCGGCCATGGCCCGGTCGTGCAGGGGATTGACGCCGGCCGGCGGCGTCGGCTTGAGCACCAGTTCCGGCTCGGTGGCGGCGACAAAGACCCGGTCCCGCGGAGAAATGAGGAGGAAGCCGCCGCTGCGGCCGATCCGGCTCTGCAGCAGCAGGTTGAGGAAGCCCGGGGTGGCCAGGGGCGTCAGGCCCACCAGGGCCGCCTGCACCCGGCCCTGCTCGTCCCGCACCGGGGCCGCCATGGGCAGCACCGGCTCCCGGTCCAGCCAGTCCGGCGCCGGCCGGCCCAGGCTGGCTTCGCCGGCCAGGGCGGCCTGCACGTATTCCCGATCCGCCAGGTTGATCCTGGCCTGCAAGGGCCGCTCGGGGAAATCGGCCAGGATGGCGCCCCGGGAATCCACCAGCAGCAGCCCCTGGTTGAACAGGGGATGCAGTTCATGCCGCTCCTGCAGCCAGGCCCGCAACTGCCGGGGCTGGCCCAGCAACTGCCGGGGCAGGCTGGCCGCCAGGCGCTGCAGCAGGTCGCGCCGCTCGACCAGCTTGCTGTCCACGTCCCGGGCCACATAGCTGGCCAGGGCCTGCTGCTGGGACGCCACCACCTTGTCCAGATCCTCGCGCAGGAACTGGCTGAGGATGAAATAGCGGGCCGTCGTGCCGACGACCACGATCCCCAGCCCCAGGAGCAGGATGCGCAGGATGATGCTGTGGGAAAGCTGGCGCAGTCTCATGGTGCCCATCATAGCGGAAGGCGGCGGACCGCAATCTGACTTGAAGTCCCCATCAGGCTGCCGCCGCCGCAAAACGGCGGCGTCCCCAGCGGTTCAACCAGAGGGAGACTAGGATGACGCTGCCGCCCAGAGCGATGCGTTGCAGGTCCGCGTCCCGGTTCCAGATCAGCAGATTGACCACCAGCCCCAGGGGCACGTGCAGCTCGTTCATCACCGCCAGGGTGCCGCCATCCACCCGGGTGCTGCCCTTGACCCACCAGAACATGCCCAGGGCCGTGGCGAACAGGCCCATCCACAGCAGCACGCCCCACTGTACGGTGGTCGTGGGCAGCCGGGCCGGATTGCCAAAGATGAGGAAGGACGGCAGGGCCAGCACCAGGGCGCCGAGGAAGAAATGGCCGAAACAGCGGGACAGGGGGAACTGCAGCGGATAGCGGGCCAGCAGGTGGCGGCACAGCACCTGCCCGGCGGCAAAGGTGGCGTTGGCCAGCTGCAGCAGCAGGAAGCCCGCCAGGTATTCCCCCGCCACCGGCTGGAAGCGGATCACCACCCCGCCC
>NZ_JBXAST010000071.1:0-16401 GCF_058809645.1 Azospira sp. MPR-E4
CGCCCCGGCTCCCCATGGATCCCCTGCTGCTGCTCAAGGCCCTCATTCTCGGCATCGTCGAGGGCCTCACCGAATTCCTTCCCATCTCCTCCACCGGCCACCTGATCCTGGCGGGGGACCTGCTCGACTTCAACGACGCCCGGGGCAAGCTGTTCGAGATCGTCATCCAGTCCGGCGCCATCCTGGCCGTCTGCTGGGAATACCGGGCCCGCATCGCCCGGGTGCTGCTGGGCCTGCCCCGGGAGCGGGAAGCCCAGCGCTTCGTCATCAACCTGATCATCGCCTTCATCCCCCTGGCCGCCCTTGGCCTGCTTTTCGGCAAGGCCATCAAGGCCCACCTCTTCAACGCCTACGTGGTGGCCACCACCTTCATCGTCGGCGGTCTCTTCATCCTCTGGGCCGAGCGGCGCAAGCACCGCATCCGGGTGGAGACGGTGGAGGAGCTGGATGTGATCGACGCCTTCAAGCTGGGCATCGCCCAGGCCTTCGCCCTCATTCCCGGCACTTCCCGCTCCGGCGCCACCATCATCGGCGGCCTGCTCTTCGGCCTGTCGCGCAAGGCCGCCACCGAGTTCTCCTTCTTCCTCGCCATCCCCACCCTGGGTATCGCCACCCTCTACCAGCTATACAAGGAGCGGGAGCTGCTCTCCTTCGACGATGTCGGCATGTGGGTGGTGGGCTTCGTCGCTGCCTTCGTCTCCGCCTTCATCGCCGTGCGCGGCCTGCTGCGCTACATCAGCAGCCACGACTTCACCGCCTTCGCCTGGTACCGCATCGTCTTCGGCGGCATCGTCCTGTGGACCGCCTGGAGCGGCACTGTCAGCTGGTCTGCAGGCTAGGCCGGACAATCCTTTCGGGGCGGCGCTGCCGCCCCGGCGAACCTGCCCCATGTCAGCCCCCCACAACTACGCCGCCAGCGGCCCCTGCCGGGTGCGGGAGGAACTGGAGGTGTGGCACGACGAGCGCCGCCAGCGTCCCATTCCCTGCCGCCACTACCTGCCCCAGGGCGTCGCCCGCACGCCCCTGATCCTCTTCTCCCACGGCCTCGGCGGCGACCGGGACAACGGCGAACGCTGGCTGCGCCACTGGGCCTCCCACGGCTACCGGGGCCTGGCCCTGCAGCACGCCGGCAGCGACGCCGCGGTCATGGCCGGCAGTCCCATGGCCCTGCGCCGGGCCCTGACGGCGGCCACCACGCCGGAGCAGTCCCTGGCCCGCCTGGCCGACCTGGGCTTCGTTCTCGACGAAGTCTGGCGCCGCCAGGCCGCCGACCCGGCCTGGGCCGGGGTGGACCTGGAGCGTGTCGGCCTGGCCGGCCATTCCTATGGCGCGGTGACGACCCAGGCCATGGCCGGGGAACGGCGCGCTTATGGGCCGCCGGTGGCGGAGCCGCGCCTGCGGGCCTTCCTCGGCCTGTCGCCCTCCGCCCGGGGCGAGGAGACGCCCCTCAACGCCCGCTTCGCCGGCATCCGGCGCCCCTTCTTCTGCATCACCGGCACCCGGGACGACGGCATCGGCCTGCACGACATCAGCGCCGCCGACCGCACCGTGCCCTTCCGCCACATGCCCGGCGGCGACAAGTTCCTGCTGGTGCTGGACGGCGCCGCCCACATGCCCCTGGCGGGCAATCCGGGCAGCCGCCACGTCCTGCCGCCCCGGGCCGCGACGGCCATCCAGGGCGCCAGCCTGGCCTTCTGGGAGGCCGCCCTGGGCGGGAGCCAGGCGGCCCGCATCTGGCTCTGCCGGGACTTTCCTTCCACCCTCGTTCCCGGCGACACCTGGGAATGCAAGTAAGCCAGTGAGGCCAGCACCATGAGCGGCATTCTCTATCTCCACGGTTTCCGTTCCTCCCCCGCCTCCTTCAAGGCCCGCGCCGTGGCCGAGGCCATGGCGGCCCGGGGCCTGCAGGAGCGCTTCTTCTGCCCGGCCCTGTCCCACGAGCCGCGCCAGGCAATGGCCCAGGCCGAGGCCATCCTGGCCGCCGAAGGTCCCCTGACCCTGGTGGGCAGCTCCCTCGGCGGCTTCTTCGCCACCTGGCTGGCGGAACGCCACGGCCTGCGGGCCGTGCTGGTCAATCCGGCGGTGCTGGCCCATCTTTCCCTGGCGGATTACGTCGGCCCCCAGACCAACCTCTATACCGGCGAGGAATTCCAGTTCACCCGGGAGCACGTGGCCCAGCTGCAGGCCATGGAAGTGGCCGACCTGCGGCCCGAGCGCTACTGGCTGCTGGTGGAGGAGGGGGACGAGGTGCTGGATTACCGCCAGGCCGTGGCCCGCTACCGGGATGCCCGCCAGACGGTGCTGGCCGGCGGCGACCACAGCTTCACGCGATTTGTCGACTTTGTGCCGCAAATCCTTGAATTCGCCGGGTTATAATCCGCCGATGAATGTTCTATTTGAAGAAGACGGCGCCTTCAAGACGGGCTCCGTGCTGGCCGACAACGATGCCACCCTGCAGGTGGAAAGCGCGTCGGGCAAGCGAACCAAGGTCAAGGCTGCCGCCATCCTGCTGCGTTTCCAGAGTCCCGCCCCCGGGGCCCTGCTGGAGGCTGCCGAACCCCTGGCCCACGACATCGAACCCGAATTCCTCTGGGAGTGCTGTGCGGATGGCGAATTTTCTTTTCTGGATATTGCCAAGGACTACGTCGGCAAAGACCCCTCTCCGGTCGAGGCGGCATCGGTCCTGCTTGCCCTACACGCAGCGCCTGTCTATTTCCACCGCAAGGGTAAGGGTCGCTTCCGCAAGGCCCCTCCCGACATTCTCCAGGCTGCTCTGGCCGGTCTTGAAAAGAAGCGTCAGCAAGCGCTGGCCATAGAGCGCATGGTGGCGGAACTGAAGGCCGGTTCCCTGCCGCCCGAGTTCGCCCCCCTGCTCGACCAGCTGCTCTACGCCCCGGACCGCAACAAGCCGGAGACCAAGGCCCTGGAGGCGGCCTGCGAGGAACTGCACACCTCGGCGCCGCATCTGCTGGCCCGCTGCGGCGCCATCAAGTCCCACCGCGACTACCATTTCAACCGCTTTCTGCGGGAGTTCTTCCCCAAGGGCACCGGCTTTCCCGCCGTGGACGTGCCCACGGCGCCGGCCGACCTGCCCCTGGCCTCGGTGCAAGCCTTTTCCATCGACGATGCGGCCACCACCGAAATCGACGACGCCTTTTCCCTGGAAGCCCTGCCCGGCATCGGCTGGCGCGTCGGCATCCACATCGCCGCCCCCGGCCTCGGTTTCGGGCCCGGCGAGGCCCTCGACCAGATTGCCCGGGACCGCCTGTCCACCGTGTACATGCCCGGCAACAAGATCACCATGCTGCCCGATGCCGTGGTGGAGGCCTACACTCTGGCCGAAGGCAAGCCGCGGCCGGCCATCTCCCTCTATCTGACGGTGAACGAGAGCCTGGAGATCATCGGCCACGAATCCCGCCTGGAGCGGGTCCATGTGGCGGCCAACCTGCGCCACCACGAAATCGAGCCCCTCTTCAACGAGGCAACCCTGGCCGCCGGTCTGGGCGACTTCCGCTTCGCCCAGGAACTGAAGCTGCTGTGGCAGCTGGCCTGTGCCTGCGAAGGGCGCCGCGGCAAGCCGTCCGCCACCCAGGGCATCTTCGACTACAACTTCGACGTTTTCCCCGACGCCAGCGATCCGACTGGCGCCGCCGACCGCATCGAGATCAGCGCCCGCAAGCGGGGCAGTCCCCTGGACAAGCTGGTGGCGGAACTGATGATCGTCGCCAACGCCACCTGGGGCGGCCTCCTGGCCGAGAAGAAGGTCGCCTGCATCTACCGCGCCCAGACCGCCGGCAAGGTGCGCATGACCACTTCGCCCCTGCCCCACGAGGGCCTCGGCGTGCCCCAGTACGCCTGGTCCTCCTCGCCCCTGCGGCGCTATGTGGACCTGGTGAACCAGTGGCAACTGATCACCCTGCTGCAGGACCGGGCGCCCCACTTCGGCGCCAAGAGCGACGCGCTCTTTGCCGCCATGCGCGACTTCGACCTGACCTACGCCGCCTACGCCGAATTCCAGCGCCACATGGAGCGCTACTGGTGCCTGCGCTGGCTGGAACAGAAGGGCGTGACGGAAATAGAAGGCACGGTGCGCAAGGAAAACCTGGTCAAGCTCGATCCTCTGCCCCTGATGCAGCGGGTGCCGTCCCTGCCCGAGCTGTCCATGGGCCAGCGGGTCAAGTTGAGCGTGGAGTCCTGGGACACCCTGTCCCTGGAGCTGAACCTGCGCTTCGTCGCCGTCATCGAGAGCGCCGATGCGGTGGCCGATGTGGGTGACGACGAGGAGGCGGGAGCCTGATATGGCGGCGGCCCGGTTGATGCCCGGATTCCTGGCCCGGATGGATGCCTCCAGCCGCAACCTGACCCTGGCCGTCGGCCTCTCCGTGCTGGTGCACGGTCTGCTGCTGTCCCTCCACTTCAAGTTCCCCGATGCCTCCCGGTCCCTGCAGGACAAGGCCCTGGACATCATCCTGGTGAACAGCAAGTCGGCGCGCCGCCCGACCCACGCCCAGGCCCTGGCTCAGGCCAACCTGGACGGCGGCGGCAACGTCGAAGAGAACCGCAGGGCGGCCACGCCCCTGCCGCCCTCGGCGCGGCAGCAGGCCGGCAGCGACCTGGAACAGTCGCGGCAGCGGGTGCGGGACATGGAGGCCCAGCAGCAGCGCCTGCTGGCCGAAGTGAAGAGCAAGACCCGGGCGCCGCGCCAGGATTCCCGGGAGTCCCAGCCCCAGAATGCGCCGACCCTCTCGGGCCGGGACCTGGCCAGCAGCGCCATGGCCATGGCGCGCATGGAGGCCGAGATCAGCAAGAGCGTGGACGAGTACAACCAGCGTCCGCGCAAGAAGAACATCGGCACCCGGGCCGACGAATACCGCTTCGCCCGCTATGTGGAAGACTGGCGCCTGAAGGTGGAGCGGGTGGGCACCCTCAACTATCCCGAGGCTGCCCGGGGCCGGCTCTACGGCACCCTGGTGCTGTCCGTCACCATCAATGCCAACGGTTCCGTGGACAAGGTGGAGCTGGAGCGTACCTCCGGTCACAAGGTGCTGGATGAGGCGGCCCTGCGCATCGTGCGCATGGCCGGCCCCTATGCCGCCTTCCCCGAGGACATCCGGCGGGACGTGGATCAGCTGGTGATCACCCGCACCTGGTTCTTCACCAGCGGCGACCGGGTCCAGGCCCAGTAAGGCGGCCCGGCCCGGTGCCGGGGTTTAGGCCCAGAAGCGCTTGAAGAAGCCGGCCAGGCCGCTGCCCCGTTGCGGGTCCTGGCGGCAGTGGGCGGCGTAGCGCTGGTCTTCCACCTGGATGTGCTGCACCAGCCAGTCCTTGAGGAAGTGCAGCAGGTCCAGGCTGATGGATTTGCCGGTGCTGACACCCTGGCGTTCGGCGGCGATGCGCTGCACGAAGGTCTCGTGCAGTTGCCGGTGGGCGGCTAGGTCCGGGTAGGCGGTGGATTCCATGAACTTCTCCTCGGCGGAGAAGTGGGCCACGGTGTAGCGTTCCAGCTCGTCGATCAGCACCAGGATCTGCTCCCGGCTGCCCTTGCCGACGATGGCGGACCACAGCCGGTTGATGGTCTCGAAGAGGGCCTGGTGCTGGGCGTCGATTTCACTCATGCCCACACTGTAGCGGTCGTCCCATGTCACGATAACGGCGTCTTTTGCGCTCATTTGTTGTTAGCTCCCTGAAAAGTGCAACGTCCGGATTATAGGCAATTCCGCCATGCGTAAGCCGTTTCTCGCGGCGATTTTGTTCCCTGCACTACGTAAGGGAGCGTTCAGGTTGCCGTCCGCCAAAAGGGATAAACTGGCGCCCTTTCCTCCACCGCTGCCTTCTTTTTGCCGCCATGACTGACCGCTATGCCGTTTTCGGCAACCCCATCGGCCACAGCAAGTCGCCCCTGATCCACTCCCTGTTTGCCGCCGCCTGTGCCCAGGACATGAGCTACGAAGCCCTGCTGGCGCCCCTGGACGGCTTTGCAGCGGCGCTGCGGGCCTTTGCCGAGGGCGGCGGGCGGGGCGCCAACGTCACCGTGCCCTTCAAGGAAGAGGCCTTTCGCCTGGCCGACAGCCTGACGCCCCGGGCCGCCCGGGCCGGAGCGGTGAATACCCTGGTGCTGGAGGATGGGCACATCCTCGGCGACAACACGGACGGCGCCGGCCTGGTGCAGGACCTGCAGGTCAACCAGGCCCTGCCCCTGGCAGGCAAGGCCATTCTCCTGCTCGGCGCCGGCGGTGCCTCCCGGGGCGCCCTGGCGCCCCTGCTGGCCGCCGGTCCCTGCCGCCTGCACATTGCCAACCGCACTGCCGCCAAGGCCGCCGACCTGGCCCGGGATTTCGCCGATCTGGGCCCCGTCAGCGGTGGTGGCTATGGCGAGCTGGCCGGTCAGGGCTTCGATGTGGTGATCAATGCCACCTCCGCCAGCCTGGCCGGCGAACTGCCGCCCCTGCCGGCCGGCATCTTCAACGGCGGCGCCCTGGCCTACGACATGATGTACGGCCAGGGCGAGACGCCCTTCCTGGCCTTTGCCCGGCTGCAGGGCGCTTCCCGCCTGGTGGATGGCCTGGGCATGCTGGTGGAGCAGGCGGCAGAAGCCTTCCAGCTGTGGCGCGGCGTGCGGCCCGATACGGCGCCGGTCCTCGACCGTTTGCGGCAGGGCTGAGGCGCCGTGCGCATCCTGCATTGGCTGAAGCTGGCGGCGGCCTGGGGCGTCGGCCTCCTGCTGGCCTACCAGCTGTGGCTGTTCGCCTGGGTGCTGTGGTGGGCCAACGTCAATCCCCACATGACCCGCTTCATGGAAATCCGCCAGGAAGAACTGTGGCTGAAGACGCCGGGGGCCAGCCTGCAGAAGCAGTGGGTGGACTACGAGCGCATCTCGCCCCACCTGAAGCGGGCCATCATCGCCGCCGAAGACGCCAAGTTCGTCGATCATGAAGGCTTCGACTGGGATGGCATCCAGAAGGCGGTGGAAAAGAACCAGCGCCGCGGCAAGGTGGTGGCCGGCGGCTCCACCATCTCCCAGCAACTGGCAAAGAACCTGTTCCTCTCCCCGAGCAAGACGCCCTGGCGCAAGGCTGAGGAGGCCGCCATCACCCTGATGCTGGAAACCGCCTGGTCCAAGCGGCGCATCTTCGAGGTCTATCTCAACGTGGTGGAGTGGGGCAACGGCGTCTTCGGCGCCGAAGCGGCGGCCCGCCATTATTTCAATGTCTCCGCCGCCCAGCTGGGGCCGGAGCAGGCGGCGAAACTGGCCGCCATGCTGCCCAATCCCCGCTTTTACGACCGCAATCGCAACGCCCCGGGGCTGCTGAAAAAAAGCGGCATCATCCTGGGCCGGATGGGGGCGGCGGAACTCCCCTGAGACCGGCTTGCCCATACCCATGGGCGGGCCGTCGGGGCGCCGCTTGGGGATATCCCGTAGCCCGGTGGATTCCCGTGATTTTTGTCAAAGTACTGACTCGGTGCGGTGCTAGAATGCGCCATCTTTTTGCGGCATCGCACCATTCCCCGGTTTGCCACCATGAGCGAAGAAATCCAGCACGCTGACGCCGATGAGCTGCAGGCGCGCCTCTCCGAGGTGCAGACCCTGCTCGCCCGGCATCATCTGGTGGAGGACCTGGTGCACAAGCAGGAGATGCCCCGCCACGAGCTGGTGGAATCCCTGGTGCACAAGCAGCACCTGAACGAGCTGCGCCACAAGCTGGACAAGATGCACCCGGCCGACGTGGCCTACATCCTGGAGGCCCTGCCCCTGGATGAGCGTCTCATGGTGTGGGACCTGGTCAAGGCGGAGCGGGACGGGGAAATCCTGCTGGAAGTGTCGGATGCGGTCCGGGAAACCCTGATCGCCAACATGGATTCGGACGAGTTGGTGGCCGCCGCCGAATCCCTGGATGCCGACGAACTGGCCGACCTGGCGCCGGACCTGCCCCACGAGGTGATCCAGGACGTCTTCCAGTCCCTCTCCGTGGAAGAGCGGGAGCAGCTGCGCGCCGCCATGTCCTACCCCGAGGACTCGGTCGGCTCCATCATGGATTTCGAAATGGTCACGGTGCGGGAAGACGTGACCCTGGAAGTGGTGCTGCGCTACCTGCGCCGCTTCGACGAACTGCCCGACCACACCGACCAGCTCTTCGTGCTGGACCGGGACGAGCGCCTGAAGGGCGTGCTGCCCCTCAACAAGCTTCTCATCAACGATCCCGAGTCCGAAGTGGCGGACGTCATGATCAGCGACTTCGTCCATCTGGAACCGGACGACGACGCCGAGGAAGCGGCCCAGGCCTTCGAACGCTACGACCTGGTGAGCGCCCCGGTGGTGGACCGGGATGACCGCCTGGTGGGTCGCGTCACCGTCAATGCGGTGGTGGACTTCATCCGGGAAGAATCGGAAAGCGAACTGCTGGCCCAGGCCGGTCTGCGGGAAGAGGAAGACATCTTCGCCTCGGTGTGGAACTCGGTGAAAAACCGCTGGACCTGGCTGGCCATCAACCTGGTGACGGCCTTCATCGCCTCCCGGGTGATCGGCGCCTTCGAAGGCTCCATCGAAAAGCTGGTGGCCCTGGCCGCCCTCATGCCCATCGTCGCCGGCATCGGCGGCAATTCGGGCAACCAGACCATCACCATGATCGTGCGCGCCATCGCCCTCGGTCAGATCCAGCCCGAATCGGCGCGGCGCCTGCTGCACAAGGAACTGGGCGTGGCCCTGATCAACGGCCTGGTGTGGGGCGGCCTGCTGGGCGTGGTCTCCTGGTGGCTGTACCACTCCTTCCAGCTGGGCCTGGTGATGACCGGGGCCATGACCCTCAACCTGCTGCTGGCGGCCACCGTCGGCGTGGTCATTCCCATGACCATGCAGAAGTTCGGCCGGGACCCGGCCCTGGGCTCCTCGGTGCTGATCACCGCCGTCACCGACTCCGGCGGCTTCTTCATCTTCCTCGGCCTGGCCACCCTGTTCCTGCTCTGAAGGGCGCCGCTCCCGACAATAAAAAAGCCGCTCCAGGAGCGGCTTTTTTCATGGCGGCGATGCCGCCGCGACGTCCGGGTTCAGGCTGCCTTGCGGGCGGAATCCAGCTTGAACAGCAGGTCGTCCACGATGTCGTTGAGGTCCGTCTCGGTGAGACCGAAGAAACCGGCCACGGCACCCTTGCCCTTTTCCCACTCGCCGTCCTCGTTGAGGCGCAGGAAGGTGCCGACGATGCGCTCGGCCAGCAGGGCCAGGGCGATCAGGGTGCACGATTCGTCGGAGAGGCCGCTGCCGTCGTTGAAGACGGAGAAATCGTGGTGGGAGAGGATGGCGGAACTGACCGTTTCCGGCAGGCCCCAGTTGCGCGCCATGAGGTAGCCGATGACGGCATGGTTGGTGCCGTGGATTTCGTCCTCGATGGCGGTGAAGGGCAGGTCGATGCGGCGGTTGGCTTCGCCCAGGGTCTTCTTGTAGTCCGGATAGCGCCGCATCAGGATGGGGATGCCGCAGTCGTGGAAGAGGCCGAAGGTGTAGGCCGTGTCGCGGCTGGTGCCGGGCAGGATCTCGGCCAGCTTGGCGCAGACGCCGGCGCAGTAGGTGGCGCTGTCCCAGAAGCGGTCCATGGCATGGTTGTTCTGGGAGAGGTTCTTGCGCAGCAGCTCGTTCACCACCAGGTTGAGCACGTTGTTGAAGCCCAGGCGGCCCAGGGCTTCGCCGATGGAGCCGACCTTGCTGCCGGTGGAAAAGAGGGGGGAATTGGCGCACTTGATGACGCCGGCGGCCAGGCCCACGTCCTGGCTGATGAGCCGGGCCACCTTGGTCGAACTGGCATCCGGGCGGTGCATCTCCTGGGCCAGGGCAGCGAGCACCGCGGGGCAGGGGGGAATCTCCACCCCGCGGAGCAGTTTGCTGACTTCGGTTTCGTCGATGGTACGCATGGGGAAAGGCTCTCGAATGTCGTTATTTAGGGCCTAACCCTAGCATCAACGGCGGCGCCGAAAAATATGGCTTTGGTTATACCGGCCGCAAGGCTTGGGACGGCTGGCGTTGGCAGGCCTGGCGGTATTCCGCGGCCAGCCGCGCGGCCAGTTCGGCCACCGTCGGCACGTCGTGGATGTTGGCGACGCCGTGGCCGGCGCTCCACACGTCGCGCCAGGCCTTGGCCTCGTCGCCGCCGTAGTTGTGGTTGGCCTGGCCGCCGGCCGCCAGGCTCTCCTTGGTGTAGCCGGCCTTCTCCAGGCTTTGCCAGATGAAGTTGGCGTTGGTGCCGGAGACGGCGTCCGTATACACGATGTCCCGCGGGCCGGCGCTGACCAGCATGTCCTTGTAGGCCTGCTGGGCCATGGACTCCTGGGTGGCGATGAGGCGGGTGCCCATGTAGGCGAAATCGGCCCCGGCGATTTCGGCGGCGCGGATGGAGGCGCCGTCGGAAATGGCCCCGCCCAGGATCAGCACCCCGTCCCAGAACTCCCGGATTTCCCGCAGCAGGGCGAAGGGGTTCTGGGTCCCGGCATGGCCGCCGGCGCCGGCGGAGACGGCGATGATGCCGTCCACCCCCGCCTCGATGGCCTTCTTGGCGTGGTAGGCGTGGATGACGTCGGAGAACACCAGGCCGCCGTAGCCATGCACCACTTCCACCAGCATGCTGGGGTTGCCCAGGCTGGTGATGACGAAGGGCACCTTGTGCTTGACCACCAGGGCCACGTCCACTTCCAGGCGGGTGTTGGAGTGGTGCAGGATCAGGTTGATGCCGAAGGGCGCATCCTTCGGGCCCAGCTCCCCATTCATGCGGGTCAGCCACTCATCCAGCTGGCTGGCGGGGCGGGCGTTGAGGGAGGGGAAGCTGGCGGCGATGCCGGCCTTGCAGGCGTTGATGACCAGATCGGGGCCGGATACGAGAAACATGGGCGCAGCAATGGCGGGAACCGCCATCCGGCCCTGGAACAGAGCGGGAACGGGCATGTGAAACTGTCTCCTAAGATTGTGGTTTTTTTACGGCCCGACGGCTTAGTCGAAGTAGGACCGGGCAGCCTCGAAGCGTTCCGCATAGTAGCGGGCTCCCAGACTGTCGATTCGGATTCTGCCATTAGTTGCCGGCGCGTGCACGAAGCGGTCGTCGCCGATGTAGATGCCCACGTGGGAGTAGGAGCGGTTCATGGTGTTGAAGAACACCAGGTCGCCCGGCTTGAGGCCCTGGCGCGGCACGGGGCGGCCGTTGCGGGCGATGTCGGCGGCGCTGCCGGAAACTTTCAGGCCCGCCGCCTGGCCATAGATGTAGCTGACCATGCCGCTGCAGTCCAGGCCCGCTTCCGGGTTCTTGCCGCCGAAGCGGTAGCCGGTGTCGATCAGGGAAAAGGCGTACAGCACCACGTCCTGGGCCTTGGCCGAGAGGGGCGCGGCGGCGCGCTCCGCTGGCTTTTCCGGGGGCGATGGCGGTAAGCTGCCGCAGCCGGCGAGGGCGGCGGCCAAGCTCAGGCAATGGATGAGCTTTTTAGTCATAACCCCAAGTATAAACGACGGTTTTTATAAAATTCCAACGACGAGACAAAGATGAAACTTGAGGATTCCAATCTGTTGCGCCAGCAGTGCTATCTCAACGGCCAGTGGGTGGGCGGCGAGAGCGATTTCCCGGTGCGCAATCCGGCCAGCGGGGCCGAACTGGCCCGGGTGCCCCGCCTCGGTGCCGCCGAGACCCGTGCCGCCATTGCCGCCGCCGATGCCGCCTGGCCGGCCTGGCGCAGCCGGACGGCGAAGGAGCGGGCAGGGGTGCTGCGCCGCTGGTTCGAGCTGATGCACCAGCATGCCGACGACCTGGCCCTGCTCATGACCAGCGAACAGGGCAAGCCCCTGGCCGAGGCCAGGGGGGAGGTGCTGTATGCCGCCTCCTTCGTCGAATGGTTTGCCGAGGAGGCCAAGCGGGCCTACGGCGAGACCATTCCCGCCGTGGCGGCGGACAAGCGCATGCTGGTGATCAAGCAGCCCATCGGCGTCTGCGCCGCCATCACGCCGTGGAATTTCCCCGCCGCCATGATCACGCGCAAGGTGGCGCCGGCCCTGGCGGCCGGCTGCACGGTGGTGGTCAAGCCGGCGGAACAGACGCCCCTGACCGCCCTGGCTCTGGCCGAACTGGCCCACCGGGCAGGTTTTCCTGCCGGCGTCTTCAACGTCATCACCGGCGATCCGGTAGCTATCGGCGGCGAACTGACGTCCAACCAGACGGTACGTAAACTTTCCTTCACCGGCTCCACCGAAGTGGGCCGCCTGCTCATGGGCCAGTGCGCGCCGAGCATCAAGAAGCTCTCCCTGGAACTGGGGGGCAACGCCCCCTTCATCGTCTTCGACGACGCCGACCTGGATGCGGCAGTGGAAGGCGCCATGATCTCCAAGTACCGCAACACCGGCCAGACCTGCGTCTGCGCCAACCGGCTGCTGGTGCAGGACGGCATCTACGAGGCCTTCGCCGCCAGGCTGGCGGCAAAGGTGGCCACGCTGAAGGTGGGCGAAGGCACGGAGGCCGGCGTCACCCAGGGGCCCCTGATCGACGCCGACGCCCTGGCCAAGGTGGAGGCCCACATCGCCGACGCCGTGGCCCACGGCGCCCGGGTCTTGGCCGGCGGCCGGCGCCACGAGCGCTACAGGGAGGGCGGCGCCTTCTTCCAGCCCACGGTGCTGGCGGACGTGACGCCCCAGATGCGGGTGGCCCGGGAGGAGACCTTCGGCCCGGTGGCGCCCCTGTTCCGCTTCCAGACCGAGGAAGAGGCCATCGCCCTGGCCAACGCCACCGAGTTCGGTCTGGCCTCCTACTTCTACTCCCGGGACATCGGCCGCATCTTCCGTGTCGGCGAGGCCCTGGAATACGGCATGGTGGGGGTGAACACGGGCCTCATCTCCAACGAGGTGGCGCCCTTCGGCGGCATCAAGCAGTCGGGCCTGGGCCGGGAAGGCTCCAAGTACGGCCTGGAGGAATACCTGGAAGTGAAGTACCTGTGCCTGGGGCTCTAAGCCCCTGCTCTGCAAGCTGGAAGGGACGGACTTCTCCGGCGTGCCATGCCGGGGAAGCCCGTCCCTTCTGCCTTCTGGGGTGGCCCGGTTTGCGGGCCCGGTCGTCTAGACGCCGTGCTGCTGCAGCCAGGCCAGCAGCCGGCGCCAGCCGTCGGCCGCGGGTTCGGGGCGGTAGCTGGGCCGGTAGTCGGCGTGGAAGGCATGGGGCGCCTCCGGATAGACCACGATCTCGGAGGGATTGCCGGCAGCCTTGAGGGCGGCCCGCATTTTCTCTACCGTCTCCAGGGGAATGCCCTGGTCCTGGCCGCCGTAGAGGCCGAGGACCGGCGTCTTCAGGCTGGAGGCCACGTCCAGCGGGTGTTTCGGCGTCAGGTCGCTGGCGTTGCCCACCAGGCGGCCGTACCAGGCCACCCCGGCCCGCACCGCCGGATTGTGGGCGCTGTACAGCCAGGTGATGCGGCCGCCCCAGCAGAAGCCGGTGATGGCCAGGCGCTCCGGGTCGCCGCCGTGCTTCGCGGCCCAGGCGGCGCAGCCGTCCAGGTCGGCCAGCACCTGGGCGTCGGGCACCTTGGCGATGATGGTCTCCATGAGCTTGGGAATGCTGTCCACCGTGGCCGGGTCGCCCTGGCGGGCAAAGAGTTGGGGCGCGATGGCCAGGTAGCCCTGCCTGGCCAGGCGGCGGCAGATGTCCTGGATGTATTCATGGACGCCGAAGATTTCCGACACCACCAGCACCGTGGGCAGGCGGTTGCCCTGCTCCGGCCGGGCGCAGTAGGCGGCAACGCTTTCGCCGCCCACCGGCACCTGGATGGCGGCGGTCCTGAGGCCGCTGCTGTCGGTCTTGATCTGGGTCTGGGCGCACACCGGCTGCACGGCCAGGGCGAATCCAGTGCCAATCGCGGCGCCGACGGCGGTGGCGACGAAGGTGCGGCGGTCCATGTTGTTATTGGGCACCAGGCTGTTGAATTCCGGGGAGGTGCTGACGCTCATGGCGGGCTCCGTTTCGGGTTGGGGAAACGTCAGCATAGGCAGCCGGCGGGGCTGGCGCAAATTGCCCCGGTCAGGTCTTCATCTGGCCGCCGCTCGGGCAACCCCGGCGGCCCGGTGCGACAGTCTGCCGCGCGACCATTTGCCTCATTCCGCCCCAATGTCCCTATCCATAGAATGGTTTTCCCCGGCCGCCGCCGGGCGATTGACCGTTCAAGAAAGGACATTCCATGGGGCTCCGTCACCTTAGCTGCGCCATCCTCCTGGCCCTGGGCTGCACCGCCGTCCATGCCGAACCCGCCGCCGGCGAGCGCTTCGCGCAGGCCGCCCAGGCCCACCGCCAGGGCGACTACCGCCAGGCCCTGCAACTGTGGCAACAGCTGGCCGAGCAGGGGCAGCGGGACGCCCAGTACAACCTGGGCCTGATGTACCGCTACGCCGACGGCGTGCCCCAGGACCTGGCCGCCGCCATGAAGTGGTACAAGCGGGCGGCGGAGCAGGGCGACCTGCAGTCCCAGTACGAAGTGGGGCTGATGTACCAGGAAGGGGTGGGCGTGGCCGCCGACCAGGCCGAGGCTCACCGCTGGTTCACCATGAACCGCCAGCACCACTACCACCACCTGGCCCACAATCCCCAGCTGGAGCAGTGGCGCCGGCAGGCTTCCTCCCTGCTGTGGCAGAGGGACATGCAGGAATCCCTGGCCCGCTCCCGGGACGACGGCCAGCAGGTGCTGGCCCGCCTGCAGGAACGCCTGCGCCAGGGCGATGCGCCCCGGGTGCAGACCGCGGCGGTGGCAGGAGACACCCTGGCGCGCTAGACGCCGGAGCGAAAAAACGAAGGGGCGCCCGCGGGCGCCCCTTTGTCGTTGACGCAGGATCGGTCTACATCAGCACGATGTCGTACTGCTCCTGGTTGTAGCTGGCCTCGGCCTGGAGGGAGATGGCCTTGCCGATGAAGTCGGAAAGCATGGCCAGGGACTGGGATTCCTCGTCCAGGTACAGGTCGATCACCGACGGCGCCGCCAGGATGCGGTATTCCCGGGCATTGAACTGGCGCGCCTCCCGCAGCAGCTCCCGCAGGATCTCGTAGCACACGGTGCGGGCGGTCTTCACCTCGCCGCGGCCGCCGCAGGTGGGGCAGGTCTCGCACAGCACGTGGGCCAGGGATTCCCGGGTGCGCTTGCGCGTCATCTCCACCAGGCCCAGGGCGGTGAAACCGTTCACCGTCATCTTGGTGTGGTCCCGGGCCAGGGCCTTGTTGAACTCGGCCAGCACCGCGTCCCGGTGTTCCGGGTTCTCCATGTCGATGAAGTCCACGATGATGATGCCGCCCAGGTTGCGCAGGCGCAGCTGGCGGGCGATGGTCTGGGCCGCCTCCAGATTGGTCTTGAAGATGGTGTCGTCGAAGTTGCGTACGCCGACGAAGCCGCCGGTGTTCACATCGATGGTGGTCATGGCTTCGGTCTGATCGATGATCAGGTAGCCGCCGGATTTCAGATCGACGCGCCGGGCCAGGGCTTTCTGGATTTCATCCTCCACCCCGTGCAGGTCGAACAGGGGCCGCTCGCCGGTGTAGTGGTCGAGCAGTTCCAGCACCTTGGGGGTGTACAGGGCGGCAAACTCCTTCAGCTTCTGGAAGTTCTCCCGGGAGTCGATGACGATGCGCGAGGTCTCCGGATTGACGAAGTCCCGCAGCACCCGCTGGGACAGGGACAGCTCCTGGTACAGCAGGTGGGGCGGAGCCACCCGCAGGGAGTTTTCCTTGATGCCGCGCCAGGTCTTGCGCAGGTACTCGATGTCGTTGGCCAGTTCTTCGTCGGAGGCGTTCTCGGCCATGGTGCGGACGATGAAGCCGCCCTTCTCGTCCTCCGGCACCAGGCGGGTCAGGCGTTCCCGCAGCTGCTCCCGTTCCTGCTCGTCCTCGATGCGCTGGGAGACGCCGATGTGCTTCTCCTGGGGCAGATAGACCAGCATGCGGCCGGCGATGGAAATCTGGGTGGACAGGCGGGCGCCCTTGGTGCCGATGGGGTCCTTGATCACCTGCACCACCAGGCTCTGGCCCTCGGTGAGGATGCGCTCGATGGGGCGCATGCCGCCTTCGCCGTCGCCCTTCTCGCCGTTCTTTTCGCTATGCCGCGGCAGCCAGATGTCGGCCACGTGGAGGAAGGCGGTGCGTTCCAGGCCCACGTCGATGAAGGCCGACTGCATGCCCGGCAGGATGCGCACCACCTTGCCCAGGTAGATGTTGCCGACGATGCCGAGGGACGCGGTGCGCTCGATGTGCAGTTCCTGGGCGACGCCCTGGTGCATCACCGCCACCCGGGTTTCCTGGGGGGTGAAATTGATGAGGATTTCTTCAGGCATGGGAAGGATGGGAAGACAGGTAAAATTCGGGTTTTGGCCCATTCTACCCCAATGCCTTCTACCCCCTCCGCCGGCGCCCCCGCGGC